>JAFGAG010000067.1 GCA_016933785.1 Coriobacteriia bacterium
CTCGTCGGGATGTGGCTCAGCTTGGTAGAGCGCTGCGTTCGGGACGCAGAGGTCGTGGGTTCGAATCCCGCCATCCCGACCATCAGAACTACCACCGACAGGCCGGCCGATCCGGCCTGTCGGCGTATTTCGAGGAGCGCAATGCTGGAGTCCTTCTTCACGCTGATCGGCTACGGGCTCTGCCATCAGCTTCCCGAGCGCTCGTTCTTCGCTGGTGGCTACCAGTTGCCTGTGTGCGCACGAGATACGGGGATTTACCTCGGCTTCGTGGCCGGTCTGGTGGTCCTGAGGCTGCTCCACCGCCAAGAGCGTCCCTCACAGCCTCCACGATGGCCGATACTGATACTGCTGGGTGCGTTCATCGCATCGATGGCGATTGACGGCCTGACGTCGTACTCGGGACTCCGTGAGACCACCAACACCATCCGGCTGGTGACCGGCCTGCTCACCGGATGGTCACTCGCCGCCATAACCGTACCGATGCTCAACGCTCAGCTCTGGGTCCACCCGGGCGCGGGGCGCGTGCTCGACAACTGGAAGCGCGCGATCGCCTGGCTCGTGGCGCTCGTCGGTGCGTACCTGCTGACCGCGTACGTGCTGCCGTATCTGGGGCTGCTGTATCCGCTTCTTGTGGCGATCGCCATCATCGTCACATTCGTCAGCGTCAACCTTGTGCTGGTCTGTCTCGTGGACCGTTTCGAGGGCCGGGCGTCCCGCCTTGTGGACGCGTGGCCTCAGATCCTCATCGCCCTCGCGCTGACCATGGGAGAGCTCGCCGCTTCGGCGTGGCTCAGGCTCGCGACGGAGCGGTTGCTCGCGTAAGCTCCGACGCACGCTGTCGTACCGCGCGTCGATGTCAGAGCTGCCCGGTATTCTCCTATCGAACATCAGTTCGAAGGAGGTACATCATGGCGGTGCAACTCACGTTCCCAGTGTGCGACCAGGGCGGACGCACGCTCGACGGAGAACTCCGCTCGTTGGTCTCGACGTGGTCCATCCAGACCGGTGCGGCGACACATGCCGACACATCTGCCGCGATCACCGGACGCCACTTCGTCGATTGGGGTGGACGGCCGCTGACCATCTCCGAGCGCAGGCGAGTCGAAGCGTACTTCCGAGGTGTCCTGCGACGGCGCATCATCGCGGGTCGTGATGCCGACGCGCGGGAAGCCCGGAGCCTGATGGTCGCGCGTTCGATCGAGGAGGATCTCGTCCTGGGAGGATGGGAGCGAGCGCAGGCGACACGCCAGGCGTACGCCACTGCAGGCATCGTTCTCAGTGCGTGATGACTACTGAGACAGCGCGGTGACCGGGGTCAGGTCGGCGGCTGAGAACACCCAGAGGCGTCCTGAGGAGAGCCGTTCGCCAGGTGCGCCCCAGGCCTCGATGACGATCCACACGGGTTCGCCCTCGTAGCGCGCAGCGCGCACCTCGATCGGTATTGCGTTCACATCGACGGGGAACTGGTGTGTCAGCGTATCGGCCAACGCAGCTGCCTCATCGCCGTGGGTGCGGAGCTCGGCGAGAGCATCCTGGCGTGATGTGCCGATCTGGTCGATCGGTATACCGACGGTATCGCCGAGGTCAGTCGCCTCGAGTATCGGCGCAAGGTCGTCGGCCGCGTACGAGCCGCCCTCGGGTATATAGGAGATGCGTGTGGGAGATGAACATCCCCACGAGAGCGCCAACCCAAGGCTGAGCAGGGCAGCGACCACACCGCGGCGGAACTCGAACCAAGTCATGGGTACCTCCTGGTGTCCGTCAGAGACGATACTAGACCACGCGACCGCGTCTGTGCTCGTTGAGGAGGGAAATGCACTCGATCATCTGTTTCACGTCCGATTTCGGTATGGGCGATACGTGGGTGGGGATGTGCCACGCGGTCATCCATCGGTCGTGCCCCCAGGCACGTATCGTCGATCTAGCGCACGACATACCGCCCTTCGACATCCGCAAGGCCGCAGTGGTGGCGTCATCGGGGGTGTGGCAGCTTCCTGATGCGCTCCATCTGGCTGTCGTCGATCCTGGTGTCGGCGGCGGCAGGCGGGACCTCATACTCATCACCGCGGGGGGCAGCACGCTGGTCGGCCCCGACAACGGTGTCCTGATGCCCGCATCGTGGCGCTCTGGAGGAGTGGTCGAGGCATACTCGATCGTTCCCGAACATCTGGACTTCCGCACGCCGCTCCCCACGTTCCATGCCCGAGACATCCTCGCGCCCGCCGCGGCGATACTCGCTTGCGGTGTCCAGGCTGCGGTGATCGGGGAACCGGTCGATCCGGATACGCTCTCACCGTCGCCCTTTTCTCTCTATCGGGCGGAGGACGATACACTGACGGCCGAGGTGATCGATGTGGACCGCTTCGGTTCGTTCCGGCTCGCGATACCGGCCGAGGACATCATGGGGCGTTTCGCGCCGGGCGATCGGGTCGAGGTCGCGGTGGGGCATGTCCAGATCGAAGCGCCGTTCGGCCGGACATTCTCAGACGTGGAGCAAGGGGCTCCGGTCGCACTCGTCGACTCATCAGGCTGGTTCACCGTCGCCGTGCATATGGGCAGTGCCGCAGAGCGATACGGTATCGAGCCTGGCGCTGCGGCTCGGGTGCGGACCCTATCCGGCTGATCCGGCGATGTCAGACCTCCTCACTATGCTTCGGGTAGACGAAGGGCGGGTCTACTGGAGGTGCAGCGATGGAGCGGCAGTATGCGGTCGGACTCAGGGCGGGAGATCGTGTCGACGCGGTGTTCGCGCTCCGGGCCAAGGAGATGCGCGCCTCGCGTACGGGTGAGGCGTATCTGTCGCTCGAATTCGGCGACCGGAGCGGTGGTATCGGGGGCATCATGTTCCGTCCCGGCCGGGAGGCCGAGTCCATACCAACCGGTACCGTTGTGCTCGTGCGAGGCACCGTGACCGCCTACCGAGGTGTCCTCAGGATCTCAGTGGAGACCGTACGCCCCGCAAGTAGGTACGACCTACGGGAGATAATGCCTGCCGGTCCCCGGGACACCGATGAGATGCTGGAGGAGTTGCGGGACCACGTCCGGGCGATCGGAGACCGCGGACTCGGTCTGCTCGTGCGGACCATATTCGCGGATCGGGAGTTCATGAAGCGCTTCAAGAGCTGCCCGGCCACACGCTCCGACCATCATGCCTACATCGGTGGCCTGCTCGAGCATACGGTAGCGGTCGCCGGGATCTGTCGCACGATGGCGGATCTCCACCCGCAGATCGACGCGGACCTGCTGCTTGCAGGCGCGCTCCTCCACGATATCGGCGTCGTCGACACGCTCGAGTTCCAGACGAGCATCGAGCTCACTGACCGGGGCCGTCTGCTGGGAGCCGCCGTTCTCGGTGAGCGTCGGCTCGCGGCATCCGCCGCGGGCGGTACACCGGATCTAGGGCAGGTCGGAGACCAGTTGGCGCACATGATCCTCTCGCACGAGGTTGAGACCACTGCTGAAGGAGGTCTTCGGCCCTGCACGCTCGAGGCGACGGTGCTCGCACGTGCGCACGCGCTTGACGCACGAAGTGCTGAGTACATCGCCGCCGGTCAGAGAGCAGGTGCGGTGGGGGAGTCATGGACCGGAGACGGTGCACGGGTGATCCAACCCCGCGTGATCGCACCGGGGTCTTCACGGCACGTCGCAGGGACGCCACAGTATGCGCGGAGCGCGTGAGGCCATGACGAGAGATGGGCTACAATCTACGGAGAACGACGCCACGCGTCGTGCGACCCACATCAGGCAATCGATGCAAGGAGCGATCCAAGATGACGTACCCTCAGGCGGAGATCGGTGTCTTCGGCGGTAGCGGGCTGTACTCGCTGCTGGAGAACCCCAGGGAGATCGTCGTGGATACGCCGTACGGCGCCCCCTCTGCCCCGATGATGTACGGCGAGATCGGCGGCCGCACGGTCGCTTTCATGCCCCGGCATGGCTCCGAACACACCATTCCGCCGCACATGATCAACTACCGGGCGAACGTGTATGCGATGAAACTCTTCGGCGTGAGGCGCATCATCGGGCCCAGCGCGTGTGGGTCGCTCGAATGGCACGTGAAGCCGGGCGATTTCGTGATCTGCGACCAGTTCGTGGATCGCACCAAAGGCCGGAAGGACACCTACTACGATGGCCCGCAGACCGTGCACGTGTCGTCGGCCGATCCGTACTGCCAGACGATGCGGGAGATTGCGATCCGTGAAGCGCGGGAACTCGGCATCACGGTGCACGAGACCGGTACGGTCGTCGTCATCCAGGGCCCCCGCTTCTCCACTCGCTCCGAGTCCCGTTGGTTCGCCTCACAGGGCTGGGAGGTCATCAACATGACGCAGTACCCGGAGTGCTATCTGGCCCGCGAGCTGGAGATCTGCTACTGCAACATCTCGCTCATCACCGACCACGACGCGGGCACCGAGGGCGTGGAGCCCGTGACCAACGACGAGGTGATCCGTGTATTCGGCGAGAACGTGCAGAAGGTGAAGGACCTGCTGTTCAAGATGATCCCTGCGCTTCCTGAGGAGCGGGACTGCGTGTGCGCCTCTGCGCTCTCGGGAGCTGAGTTCTGATGCCCTCGACGGGGGGTTGATACGCGGTGTTCGGGCTCCGTTCGCTCCGGCTCGGCCGCTTGTTCGGCATCCCGCTCGAGATCGACGCGAGCTGGCTCTTCGTGTTCTTCCTTGTGGCGGCGACTCTGACGACGAGCTACTTCCCCGCCGCATTACCGGATCAGACGCCAGTCGCATACGTTGCCCTTGGGCTACTGACCGCGATCGTCTTCTTCGCGTCGCTCGTGCTTCACGAACTCGCGCACTCCCTGGTCGCCAGGGCCGGCGGGCTGAGAGTCTCCCGGGTCACCCTGTTCGTGTTCGGCGGTGTCTCGCAGCTCGAGGACGAGCCCAGGAGCCCGGGCAGCGAGTTCGTCATGGCAGCCGCGGGTCCCGTAATGAGTCTGCTCATCGGGGCAGGGTGTTGGGGCCTGGCGATAGTGGGTGGTCTCGTCGGAGCACCGGAGTGGATGCTCGTTCCGCTCGACTATCTGGCGATCATCAACGTCGCGCTCGCTATCTTCAACCTGCTCCCGGGATTCCCCCTGGATGGCGGCCGCGTGCTCCGCGCGATCCTCTGGGCCGCGACAGGTGACGTGATGAAGGCGACGAAGTGGGCGAGCCGCGCAGGGCAGGCCCTCGGGACGGCGCTGATCGCCGTGGCCGTCTTCGGCGTGCTCAACGGGACGTTCGACTTCGTCTGGCTGGCAGTGATGGGTTGGTTCATGTCCACCCTGGCAGTCGGTGCGTACCGCCAGCAGTTGACTCGGGCGCGGCTCGCCGAAGTGGCTGTCTCAGAGATCATGTCTTCCCCCGCCGTTCTCGCTCCGGCCGATCTCTCGCTCGAGGAGATGGGGCACTCCTACTTCCTGGCGGGAAGGCACCCGCGCTATCCGGTCGTCGAGGACGGGCGCGTCATCGGCCTCATCGACATCGAGCGCGTGAACGAAGTGGCTCGGAATCGTTGGGCGGAGACCACCGTGGGCGAGGTGGCGTCCAAGAACCTCGAAGCGGCGGTCGCCCGGCCGGAAGCCTCGGTCGACAGCATCCTACCTCGTCTGGAACCTGGTGGGCCTGGAGCGATACTCGTGGTCGAGGACGGCCGATTGGCCGGGATCGTCACGCGGTCCGATATCATCAAGCTCGTCATGGACATCACTCGTGACCGAGAGGCCGCCACACCGGAGCCACGCGCGTGACTCCGCGACGCCACCCCGCATCCACGACAGGGATGAGGGGGCGTGCGCGTGTCCGGTCAAGGTTCGGGAAACACCCTCTTGTACTACTTTGTAACTCAGGGTTACCATGTCACGTATCAGAGGAAATGAGGGTGGATGTACGCATCGGCGGTTGACCGCATACCGGAGGGCGTGATCGAGCGCCTTCCCGCATATCTCAACATCCTCATCCAGTTGAGGACCGACGGCGTGAGCACGGTGTCTTCGGCGCGTCTCGGGGAGCTCACCGGGGTCAACCCCGCTCAGATCCGCCGCGATCTGACGCACTTCGGATCGTTCGGCAAACGTGGTGTCGGCTATGACATCGGGGTGCTCGTAGAGCGGATCCAGCACATACTGGGCTCCGATCATGTACACCGGTTCGCGCTCGTGGGGGCCGGGAACCTCGGCTCCGCGATAGCCGGCTATGGGGGGCTCCGACAGCACGGGCTCATGGTCACGGCGATCTTCGACAACGACAGCCGCAAGATCGGTGCTCGCATCGGCGACATAGTCGTCCAGTCGATGGATGAGCTCGAGGCCACGCTTCAGAAGCAGAACATCAGGATCGGGATCGTCGCGGTCCCCCCGGAGGCTGCGCAGACCGTCACGGATCGTCTTGCGGCTGCCGGCGTCCGGGTCATCCTCAACTACACGCCGGTGATAGTGCGTGTGCCCGAGGGCGTCACCCTGCACAACACCGATCCGGTCCAGGAGTTGCTGCACACCCTGTACTACCTCTCACGCCGAGAGGGAGTCGCGCACGTGTAGTCGTGCCACGCGTGGCACACGAGGCGCAGAGGTGGTACTCTGACCTGCAGTCACAGATGACCCGTTTGCCGGCAGCGGCGGGTCTGCGATCGAGGAGGTACGCATGGCGGCTTTTGGTCTTCCTGGTGGCATGGAGTGGTGGATCATCCTCGGGATCATCCTGCTGCTGTTCGGACCGACGCAACTTCCCAAGCTGGCGAAGATGTTCGGCAAGTCAGCGAAGGCGCTCAAGGAAGGTATGGACGAGGGCATGTCCGCACTTGACGATGAGAAGCCCGAGCAGACCGCGTCTGCCGACAAGGGCAGCGATTCGTAGCGAGGACACACTGCGACACCACGCATGAAGGGCGCCCACGGGCGCCCTTCGGCATGGAAGATGCTTGTGCGCAGTGCTGCCCGTCGCTATACTCTGCCGAGTCGTCGAGGGGTCCGGACTCGCCGAGTCCGCGTCACGTGACAGCGGACCGACGTACAGGAGTGTTCAATGCTAAGAGAAGTCGCCCTTACAGTAGAAGGCCAGGCCAAGCTCGAGCAGGAGCTCCAGCACCTTGAGACCGTGAGGCGCAAGGAGGTCGGGGAGCGCATCCGCGAGGCCAAGGATTTCGGGGATATCTCCGAGAACTCCGAATACGATGATGCCAAGAACGAGCAGGCATGGGTCGAGAGCCGTATCGCCGAGATCAGCCAGATCCTCGCCAACGCCACCATCATCGAGTCACCAACGCGTCCGACGCGTGTAACTCTCGGCGCTCGCGTCCATCTGAAGGAAAGCGCCACCGGTGATACCTTCGCCTACCAGCTGGTGGGTTCAGCCGAGGCCGATCCCACCCACGACAAGATTTCCAACGAGTCACCTGTCGGGCAGGCTGTCATGGGCGCCAAGAAGGGGGACGTCGTCTCCGTGACCACACCACGCGGTGCGCAGATCACGTACGAGGTCGTCTCGATCACCAAGTAGCGGGGGGACATGGTCGATCAGCCAGGTACCGAAACAGGAGCGACCGACGACGTGATGGCGGTGCGCCGCGCGAAGATCGTCGCGCTCCGCGACGCCGGAATCGAACCGTTTCGGGATGGCTACGAGCCGTCCGACCGTGTCGCGGACATCATCGCCCGATACGCGCACCTCGAGCCCGGAGCCGAGACGGACGATGTCGTCACAATCGCCGGCCGTGTGATCGCAAAGCGCGATCAGGGCAAGGCGCTCTTCCTCGTCGTCCGTGATGGCGCCGCGGAGCTTCAGGCGTTCTGCAGGCTCAACGTCCTCGGCGAGGAGCAGTTCGCGTTCGCCGCGGACGTGGATCTCGGCGACTGGGTGGGTGTGAGCGGTCAGGTGCTGCGGACCCGGCGCGGTGAGCTATCGGTGTCGCCCACCAGGGTGGACGTGCTCTCCAAGTCGCTGCGGCCGCTTCCAGAGAAGTATCACGGATTGAGTGATACCGAGACACGGTACCGTCAGCGCTATGTCGATCTCATCGCGAACCCTGAGGTCCGTTCTGTGTTCGAGGCCCGCTTCCGCATCATCGCGGCCATCCGCCGCTTCATGGAGCAGCGCGGTTTCCTCGAGGTCGAGACGCCGATGCTGCAGCCGATCCCCGGCGGCGCCACGGCCCGGCCGTTCGTTACGCACCACAACGCCCTCGACATGGACCTCTACCTGCGCATCGCGCCGGAGCTCTATCTGAAGCGCCTTCTCGTGGGCGGGTTCGAGCGTGTCTACGAAGTGAACCGCTCGTTCCGCAACGAGGGCATGTCGCCCCGGCACAATCCCGAGTTCACGATGCTCGAGGCATACCAGGCGTATGGCACGATGGAGACGATGCGCGAGCTCACCGAGTCTTTGGTCACATCGGTCGCCGAGGAGGCCCTCGGCACGCTGGAGATCCAGTATCAGGGCGTGGAAGTGTCGCTCCGCTCTCCATGGCGCCAGGCGACGATGTCGAGCCTCGTCTCAGAAGCCATCGGCAGTGCAGTGAGCGTTCATACTCCGCTCGTGGAGCTCCGGCGACTCTGCGACGAACACGATGTGCCGATCGAGACCGTATGGGGTCCTGGCAAGCTGCTGACCGAGCTGTTCGAGAAGCTCGTCGAGCACACGCTCATCCAGCCTACGTTCGTCACGCACTACCCCGCAGAGGTGTCGCCACTCGCGCGTCGCAACGACGCCGACCCGGAGATCACCGACCGGTTCGAGCTCATGATCACCGGTCGCGAGTTCGCCAACGCGTTCTCCGAGTTGATCGATCCGATCGACCAGCGCGGGCGCTTCCAGGCACAGGCTGCCGCCAAGGATGCGGGCGACGATGAGGCGATGTGGGTCGACGAGGACTATCTCCGCGCGCAGGAGTACGGCATGCCGCCCGCAGGTGGGCTCGGCATCGGCATCGATCGCCTTGTGATGCTGCTCACCGACAGCGCATCGATACGCGACGTGCTCCTCTTTCCGCACATGCGGCCGGAGTCATAGCGCCCGGACGGGTCGCCGGCGAGAATCTGAGTGTACGGCGCTCACATCCTGTGGCATCACGCTTGCTCTGGTACCCATCAACCTCGCCCCGTGTCGCCTCACGGGGTAGAATAGTCGTCCAGGCACCACATGCGCCGTCAGCGGCGCTTGCGATAGGGGTGACGTAGCATGTTCGAACGCTTTACCGAGAAGGCCCGGCGCGTCGTCGTGTACGCGCAGGAAGAGGCCAAGAAACTCAACCAGAACTACATCGGCACCGAGCATCTGCTGCTCGGCCTTATCAGGGAAGAGGACGGCATCGCCGCCAAGGCGCTCGAGAGCCTCGACATCTCGCTCGAGGACGTCCGCGCTCAGGTCGAAGAGCTGATCGGCGAGGGCAGCTACGTGCCGTCCGGGCATATCCCGTTCACCCCCCGGGCCAAGAAGGTCCTGGAGCTCTCTTTGCGCGAAGCGTTGCAGCTCGGGCACAACTACATCGGCACCGAGCACGTGCTGCTCGGCCTCATCCGTGAGGGCGAGGGTGTGGCCGCGCAGGTCCTTCTGAACCTTGGCGCGGACCTCGAGAAGGTCCGGTCCGCCGTGCTGCAGCTGCTTTCGGGCTATCACGGCAAGCAGACCGAGCCCGCCGAGGAGCGGCGCGGCGGTCGCGGTGGCGAGCACGCGCTGCTCGATGACTACGGCCGCAACCTTACCGCCTTGGCGCGGGAGGGTAAGCTCGATCCGGTCGTCGGACGGAACCAGGAGATCGAGCGGGTCATGCAGATCCTGTCCCGCCGTACCAAGAACAACCCTGTGCTCATCGGTGAGCCGGGCGTCGGCAAGACCGCGGTCGTCGAAGGGCTCGCGCAGCGGATCGCCGTCCACGAGGTCCCCGAGACCATCGCGGACAAACGGCTCTACACGCTCGACCTGGCGGCGCTCGTCGCCGGAAGCAAGTACCGCGGTGAGTTCGAGGACCGCCTGAAGAAGGTCATGGACGAGATCCGCAAGGCGGGCGACATCATCCTGTTCATCGATGAGATGCATACCCTTGTCGGGGCGGGCGCGGCGGAAGGTGCGATCGACGCGGCGAGCATCGTCAAGCCGGCGCTCGCGCGTGGCGAGCTGCAGACCATCGGCGCAACCACGCTCGACGAGTATCGGAAGTACGTGGAGAAGGACCCCGCTCTCGAGCGCCGGTTCCAGCCCATCATGGTGGGCGAGCCGAGCGTCCCCGAGACCGTGGAGATCCTCCACGGCCTGCGCGATCGTTATGAGGCCCATCACCGGGTCTCCATAACCGACGACGCGATCGAGGCGGCCGCCCAGCTCGCGGCACGCTACATCTCCGACCGCTTCCTCCCGGACAAGGCGATCGACCTGATCGACGAGGCCGGGAGCAAGATGCGCATCAAGACGATGACGGCGCCTCCTGGTGCACGTGAGATCGATGAGCGCCTGAAGCGTGTCCGCCAGGAGAAGGAAGCGGCCATCGAGGCACAGGAGTTCGAGAAGGCGGCGGCTCTGCGCGATACCGAGAAGCAGGTCGAAGCCGAGAAGCGAACCGCCGAGGTGGAGTGGCGCAAGCCCGACGCGCAGCGCATCGTCGAGGTGACCGAGCGTGAGATCGCCGACATCGTGTCCATGTGGACCGGTATCCCCGTCACCAGCCTCACCGAAGAGGAGACACAGAAGCTGCTCCGTATGGAGGCGAGCCTCCACGAGCGCATCGTGGGCCAGGACGAAGCCGTCACAGCGGTGTCCAAGGCCATCAGGCGGGCGCGCGCAGGGCTGAAGGATCCGGCTCGCCCTGCGGGTTCGTTCATCTTCCTCGGTCCATCGGGTGTGGGTAAGACCGAACTCGCCAAAGCCCTCGCCGAGTTCCTGTTTGGCAGCGAGGAGGCGCTCATCTCGCTCGACATGAGCGAGTACATGGAGAAGCACACCGTCTCACGTCTCGTGGGCTCACCCCCTGGCTACGTGGGGTTCGATGAGGGTGGCCAGCTGACAGAGGCGGTCCGCCGCCGACCCTACTCGGTCATCCTGTTCGACGAGATCGAGAAGGCGCATCCCGACGTGTTCAACGTGCTGCTCCAGATCTTCGAGGAGGGCCGCCTGACCGATGCTCAGGGCCGCAAGGTGGACTTCAAGAACGCGATCATCATCCTGACGTCCAACCTTGGCGCGCGTGACATCGTCAAGGGTCAGACGATCGGGTTCTCGGCGCAGGAGAACGGCGCGCTTGCCTACGACACGCTCAAGGAGCGGGTGACCGGTGAACTCAAGAAGGTGTTCCGGCCGGAGCTTCTGAACCGCGTGGACGAGGTCATCGTCTTCCACGATCTCAAGGTCGAGGAGACCGAGCAGATCGTGGATCTCCTGATGGCTCGTCTGAGCGATCAGATGCTGCTTCAGGGGCTCGGCATCCGTATCTCGCCTGCGGCGCGTGCGCTGCTGGCTCGTAGGGGCTTCGATTCGGCCTTGGGAGCGCGGCCGTTGCGCCGTGCGATCCAGCGGCTTGTCGAAGACCCGCTTTCGGAGCAGATGCTGGCCGGAAGCTGGCCTCCCGGGCAGACCGTCCTCGTCGAGGTCGTGGACGACGAGATCGTGTTCTCCGCGAGCGGTGAGCCGGCTCCAGAGCCGGTGATGACGGTCGCTGATTCGCCGAAGTCGACGATGGTGCCGCGAGCGCCACGCCCCCGTCGGTCCGCCGGTTCCGCCGGCGGCTCGGCCGCCGAGTAGGCAGCGAGGATGGCGAAGCCGCGCTCGAGCTGGCTCTGTCAGCAGTGCGGCCACATCGAGCCGCGCTGGGTCGGCAGGTGTAGCGCGTGTGGCGAGTTCGGCACGTTCGTCGAGGAGATGGCGCCGAGCACGGCTCCGGGACCCTCGGCTCGCGCTGGTTCGGCGCGAGCAGTCACGGCACTCGCCGACGTGGCGGTGACCGATGGGCTGCGTTTCCCGACGGGGATCCGCGAGTTCGACACCGTCCTCGGCGGTGGTCTCGTCCGTGGATCGGTCGTGCTGATCGGTGGCGAGCCGGGTATCGGCAAGTCGACGCTGTTGCTTCAGGCCGCCGGCAGCCTGGGGTCTCGCGGAGTCGAGGTGCTTTACGTCTGCGGTGAAGAGTCGGTCCAGCAGGTGCGCTCGCGCGCCGATCGCGTCGGTGCTCGAGCGGGGATCGCGCTGCTTCCTGAAGTCGATGCGTCCGTGATCGAGGCGACAGTCCTGGCCGAACGGCCCGCCGTGGTGATAGTCGACTCCATCCAGACGCTCTTCGATCCCGGTCTGGACGGCGTGCCCGGAAGTGTCGGTCAGGTGCGTGCGACAGCAGCCCGTCTGGTCCGGCTCGCCAAGACACACGACGTCACGCTCATCGTCGTCGGGCACGTGACCAAGGAGGGTTCGATCGCCGGCCCGCGTGTGCTGGAACACGTGGTGGATACCGTCCTGTACTTCGAGGGCGACTCCGATCACGCGTTCCGGATCGTGCGTGCGGCGAAGAACCGGTTCGGTTCGGTCGCCGAGGTGGGGATCTTCGAGATGACCGAGGAAGGGCTCGCCGAGGTGGCACAGCCGTCGACCGCGCTGCTCGCGGGTCGGGCGGGCGGAGTCTCCGGCTCCATCGTGATGCCCACGATGGAGGGCAGCCGCTCTCTCCTGGTGGAGGTGCAGGCACTCGTCACGCCAAGCTACCTCCAGATGCCCCGTCGTCTATCAGTGGGGATCGACACGGCGCGCGTGCTGCAGGCACTCGCCATCCTCGAGCGCCGCGCCGCTATTCCACTCGGCTCCCACGACGTGTACGTCTCCGTAGCGGGAGGGGTGCGTGTCTCCGAACCCGCCGTGGACCTGCCGCTGTCCCTTGCGATCGCCTCCGCTCTCAGGGACCGGGCGATCGGCGCTGGTTGGGTGGCGTTCGGCGAGGTAGGCCTGACGGGAGACATCCGTGGGGTGCCGCATACACAGCCACGCATACGCGAGGCTGCGCGCATGGGGTTCACTGATGTCCTCGCTCCGAAGAGCGCGAAAGGGGCGTCCTCGGGGGCGAGCGTCACGGGAGTCGCCACGATCGGTGAGGCGGTGCGCACAACGCTCGGGTGACGTCCGCTGGTTATGAGACCACCGTCATGGCAGAATCGGGGAGTGAGGCGGTAGTGTTACGTAGGGAGGTGACGCCGAGATGGAGCGCGAAGACGTGATGCTCGATGCGCTGGAATCCGTGGCGCCCGGAACACCCCTGCGAGTCGCACTCGACCATGTACTTGCCGGGCGCACGGGGGCCCTGCTCGTGATCGGTGACGAGAAGGGCGTGGACCCGCTCAGTAACGGTGGTTTCGAGATCGATGCTCCGTTCACACCGCAGCGCCTCTTCGAGCTCGCCAAGATGGACGGCGCGATCCTCCTGGACGCTGGAGCCACCCGTATCCGGCGCGCGAACGTGCACCTCATGCCCGATGCCACGCTTCCCACCACCGAGACCGGCATGCGTCACCGCACTGCGGAGCGCGTGAGCAGACAGACCGATGCGCTCGTCATCTCGGTCTCGCAGCGTCGCGAAGCCGTCTCGCTGTATCGCCGCGGTACGCGGCTGATGCTACAGGACATCGATGTGGTCCTCGCGCGCGCCAACCAGGCGCTTCAGACGCTCGAGCGGTATCGCATGCGCCTCGATGAGGTATCCGCCCACCTCAACGCCCTCGAGTTCGAGGACGCGGTCACGTTCCGTGACGTCTCTGTGGTCATCCAGCGCGCCGAGATGCTCCGTCGTGTCGGCCGCGAGCTCAGTCGGTCCATCATCGAGCTGGGTAGCGAAGGTCGTCTCGTCCGGCTCCAGCAGGAGGAGCTGACCGCGGGGACGGACGAGGACTACCTGATGTTGATCCGTGACTACGCGCCCGAGCCGGGTGCCAAGAAGGCGTCTGCTTCATCGGCCCGGATCGCGGCGCTCACGACCGAGCAGCTTCTCGAGCCCTCGGCGATCGCCGCCGCGCTTGGACACAGCGGTAAGGCAGATGCCGGCGAACAGCCGGTCCGGCCTCGGGGCTACCGCGCGCTCTACCGTATCCCACAACTGCCGGCCACGGTCATCAACCGGCTTGTCGAGCACTTCGGCACACTTTCCGCCCTCCTCGAGGCGGACGAGGCTTCCCTTGACGCAGCCGAGGGCGTCGGCCAGCGCAGGGCACGTGCGGTCATAGACGGGTTGCGCCGTATGCGTGAACGCGCCACGCCCTGATCTTCGAGGTGGTTCGAGCAGCTTCGTGATAGATGAGGTGGAAGGGAGGTGACGGCGCTCGTCAGGCACGCGACCTGACGTTCGAGCGTCGGGAGCCATGATCGTACAGCTCGCGCGGGTGATCCTGGTCACCGCGGGTGCTCTCGGCGGATTCGCGGTCTCACAACAAGTCGACTGGACGGCCGGCACAGGGTACTCAGAGTCCTTCGTCATCATCATCTTCATCATCCTGGGTGCTTCGATCGGCTACGTCCTCGGTGGGATCACCGGCCGCGAGTTCAACGTCGCATGCCGCAACATCAGTGCACGGCTGTCGGAGATGGACACGCCGGCGCTTCTGCTCGGCGCGGTGGGCCTGCTCGTCGGCCTGCTCGTCGCGTTCATCCTGTCCTCCGCGCTTCTTCGGTACATCGAGCGGCCGCTCTGGCTGGGGTTCGCGGCCACCGCGTTGCTCTTCGTGCTGTGCGCGTACGCGGGCGTCGCGCTGTTCATGCTTCCCGCGCGCGATGGGACGCTCAACCTCGGCATCTCCGCCGGAACCCCGGTCGACACTCGTCCGCCGAAGCTTCTGGACACGAGTGCCGTGATTGACGGCCGGTTCGCCGACCTAGCTCGCGTCGGCGTCCTCGAGGGTCCGCTCCGCGTCCCGAGGTTCGTGCTCATGGAGCTGCAGACGCTCGCGGACTCTGCTGACGATGGCCGTCGCGCGCGCGGCCGCCGCGGACTGGATCTGCTCACCACGCTTTCTGCGGCCGAGACCGCGGTCCAGGTGCTCGAAGCGGACTTCCCCGAGATACCCACGGTCGACGCCAAGCTGGTGCGGCTCGCACTGACCAGCGGTGGTGCCATCGTCACCGTCGACCACAACCTCACCAAGGTCGCCCGCGTCGAGGGCGCCACGGTGGTGAACGTCCATGAGGTCGCCGAGGCGCTCAAGCCGGTCCTGCTTCCCGGGGACTCCCTTCGTCTGGATATCACCAAAGAGGGCAAGGAGCGCGACCAGGGTGTGGGGTATCTGGGAGATGGGACCATGGTGGTGGTCGCCGACGGCGCGGGACTCATCGGCAGCGAGGCTGACATTCGCGTCACGAGCGTGCTGCAGACCGCGGGTGGGCGCATGGTGTTCGGTAAGCCGGTGACCCCCGAGTGATCACGGCGATCATCGTCGCAGGGGGCACGGGGGAGCGCCTCGGTCGCGAGGGCGGGAAGCAGCTCGTCCGAGTGGCAGGACTTCCCGTCCTCGCGCACACCATCCGCGCGTTCGAGGACGCGGCGCGCGTCGATGCGATCGTCGTGGTGGTTCACCCCGAGCGCGTGGAGGAGTACAGCCGGGCTGCGGTCG
Organism: Coriobacteriia bacterium; assembly: GCA_016933785.1. Lineage (GTDB taxonomy): Bacteria > Actinomycetota > Coriobacteriia > Anaerosomatales > Anaerosomataceae > Anaerosoma. The sequence goes on from JAFGAG010000067.1 coordinate 15,557, forward strand.
CCGCATCCGGCGCCGGCAAGGTCCTGTCTGTCGTCCCCGGCGGAGCTTCGCGCTCCGAGTCGGTGCGAAGCGGCCTGGCCGCCGTGCCCGGAGAGAGCACCGTGATCCTGGTGCACGACGGCGCCCGACCGCTCGTCACCCCGGAGGTCATCGACGCAGCCGTCACGATGCTCGAGGGGGACGGTTCGCTTGATGGCGTCGTCGTTGGGCACCCGTCCTACGACACATTGAAGTTCGCAGACGCCGACGGGAACGTAAGCGGCACCGCCGATCGTGCGGCGATCTGGATCGCCCAGACGCCGCAGGTCTTCCGTGCACAGGCGCTGCGTGCGGCGTACAGGGACGCCGCGGTGCACGGTTGGGACGGGACCGACGACGCTTCTTTCGTCGAGCATGCAGGCGGCCGGATCGCGATGATCACCGGTCCGCGTGACAACATGAAGGTGACGGTACCCGAGGATCTGCCCGCGATCGAGAGGCTTCTGCGTATGCGACGAGGGGAGCGCGTCGTGGATGACGTGAGGATCGGGATCGGCCACGACGTCCATGCGTTCACAGAAGGCCGCCCACTCGTGCTGGGCGGGGTGCGCATCCCCAGCGATCGGGGACTCGCCGGTCACTCGGATGCTGACGTGCTCGTACACGCGCTCATGGATGCGATCCTCGGAGCGATGCGCGAAGGGGACATCGGCAAACTGTTTCCCGACACCGATCCCTCGTACGCGGGAATCTCGAGCATCGAGCTTCTGCGCCGCGTGGCGCTTCTGATGGAGAACGTCGGCTACGAGTTGCTCGACGCCGACACCGTCCTCGTGCTCGAGGAGCCGAAGATTGCTCCGCACCGAGAAGCGATGCGTCTGGCGATGGCCGAGGCGCTCGGCGTGGACGTGCGGCGCGTGGGCGTGAAGGCGACTACCACCGAGAAGCTGGGCTTCACCGGTCGCGGAGAAGGCGTGGCCGCGGACGCGGTCGTCCTGATACGATGCCTGACGCCGGAGCGCGAACGACAGGAGGCCGTTGAACGATGATCGCGCGTTTGCGTGCGGACATCATCGCTGTGAAGGAGCGCGACCCGGCGTGCACGTCGTCGTTCTCCGCGCTGACCAACTACCCCGGGCTGTGGGCGGTGTGGTGGCATCGGCTCACGCACAGGCTCCACCGCTCCGGCCACGTCTGGCTTGCGCGGCGTCTCAGCCAGAGCGTGAGACGAGCGACCGGCATCGAGATCCATCCCGGTGCGACGATCGGTGACCGGTTCTTCATCGACCACGGCATGGGCGTCGTGATCGGCGAGACGACGGTCATCGGTGACGATGTCACGATCTACCAGGGAGTGACCCTTGGCGGGACCGGCAAGGAACACGGCAAGCGCCACCCGACGCTGGAGGACTTCGCCGTCATCGGCGTGGGGGCGACCGTGCTCGGTGACATCCGCATCGGGCGCGGCACGAGGGTGGGCGCCGGTGCGGTCGTGGTCTCCGAGGTGCCTCCCAACTGTACGGTCGTCGGCATACCCGGCCGCATCGTGGTCCGCGAGGGCAAGCGGATCGACACGATCGACCTGCACCATGAGGACCTACCTGATCCGGTCGTGGAGATGTACCGGACCCTGCAGCGCAGGATGGATCGTATCGAAGCGCGGCTCGCCCGCGAAGAGGACATGAGTGCCGAGGCGGCTCTCGCACCGACGGCTGACGCACGAAGGGGAAAGGATGACGATGGCCATCCGGCTCTATAACACGCTTACCCGCCACAAGGAGGAGTTCGTTCCTCGCGAGCCGGGCGTCGTGTCGATGTATGTGTGCGGGCCGACAGTGTACAACCACATCCACATCGGAAACGCCCGCACGTTCCTGACTTTCGATGTGATCAGGCGTTATCTCGCGTTCCGCGGCTTCGACGTGCGGTTCGTGCAGAACATCACCGACGTTGACGACAAGATCATCGCGCGGGCCAATGAAGAAGGTCGCGAACCCGCCGAGGTGGCAGCCGAATACACCAGGGCCTTCCAGGCGGCGATGGATGCGCTCGGCGTGCAGCCTCCCACCGTCCAGCCGAAGGCGACCGACACCATCGACGCGATGATCGAGATGACCTTGCGGCTCATCGAGCGTGGGCACGCCTACGTCATCGACGGAGACGTCTATTTCGCGGTGCGGAGTTTCGCCGGGTACGGGAAGCTGTCCGGTCGCAACATCGACGAGCTTGAAAGCGGTTCACGCGTAGGGGTCGACGAGCGCAAGAACGACCCGCTCGACTTCGCGCTGTGGAAGTCCGCGAAGCCTGGCGAGCCGCACTGGTCGAGTCCCTGGGGCGAGGGCCGTCCCGGCTGGCACCTCGAGTGCTCGGTGATGTCCGAGCGCGAACTCGGACTCACCTTCGACATCCACGGCGGCGCGAGCGACCTGATCTTTCCGCATCACGAGAACGAGATCGCGCAGTCGGAGGCGGCGACAGGACAACCGTTCGTCCGCTACTGGATGCACGCCGGCCTGCTCCAGGTCGACCAGGAGAAGATGAGCAAGTCGCTCGGCAACTTCCTGTTGCTGAAAGACGTGCTCCAGCGCTATCCCGCACCGGTCGTGCGGCTCCTCATGCTGCAGACGCACTACCGCAGCCCGCTCGACTTCTCGACGGACAGGCTGGACGAGGCTGCGCGGGCGTACGATCGTCTCATCACGCCGGTGCGCAACTTCAACTGGGCCAAGCGCAACCGTGCCGCCGGGGAGCTGCCGGAGGCGACGCCTTCGGTGCTCGAGGCGCTCACCGCCGCACCGGAGACGGCGCGCGCTGCCTTCTCCGAGGCGATGGATGACGACTTCAACACGGCAGGCGCGCTTGCCGCGATCTTCGACCTGGTCCGTGTCTTGAACAGCTTCCTCGAGGGTCATGGTATCGGCGCGAGTGCACGGTATGCCGCTCGTGTGGAGGCCGCTGCCGGTACGATCGTGGACCTGCTTGGCGTTCTCGGCGTGGAGATGGCGGACGAGGAGGGTGCCAGCCAGTACCCGCCCGCAGTTCTCGATCTCGCCCGTGACTACGCGGGCTACGACGGGACCGACGCGCGGGCGGCGGTCGAAGCGCTTCTCGCAGCGCGCGCGGCCGCGCGTTCGGAGCGCAACTGGGCTGCCGCTGACGGCGTGCGGGACGGCCTTGCCGCCTTGGGCTTCATCATCGAGGACACGCCCTCGGGGGCGCGGGTCTCGTACCGCGACCGGGGGTGATGACACAATGGCTGAGCTGATCGAAGGCCGCAACGCGGTCCTGGAAGCGCTGCGCTCAGGTGTGCAGCTGGAGCGGATCATGCTCGCCGACGGGACGAAGGCCAGTGCTGCGACGAGCGAGATCGTGACGCTCGCGGCGTCATCGCACGTGCCCGTGGAGCATGTCGCTCGTGCGGTGCTCGACTCGCGAAGCGCGCGTGGGGCACATCAGGGCGTCATGGCGCTTGCGGCGCCCTTCCGCTACGCGGAACTTGGGGATGTCATACGGTCGATCTCAGGGAAGCCCCGCGCGCTGATCGTCGTTCTCGACCACGTCACCGATCCGGGCAATCTCGGCGCTGTCATCCGTTCGGTCGAGGTGGCGGGGGGCAGCGCCGTCGTCATCCCGCGCGAGCGCTCTGCGAGCGTGGGTCCGATCGTGCACAAGGCTTCGGCCGGTGCCACCGCCCATCTCCCCGTGGTCCGGGTCTCGAACATCGCACAGGCGATCGGCTCCCTGGTCGACGCGGGCATGTGGGTGTGCGGTGCCGACGAGCGCGCCGAGTCGGATTTGTGGCATGCGCCGATCGAGGGTCGACTCGCGCTCGTCATGGGCGCCGAGGGCGCGGGTCTCTCACGTCTGGTTCGCGAGCGGTGCGACTTCCTGGTCTCGATTCCGGTGGCGGGCAGCGTCGCATCACTGAACGTCGCGCAAGCGACGAGTGTCCTTGCCTTCGAATGGGTCCGGCGCGGCTGATGGGACGGCACCGTCTGATCATCGACGGGTACAACGTGATGCACGCGCACCCCGAGTACGGTGCCCTCGCACGTCATGACATGGACTCGGCGCGTGCCCGGCTCGTGAGCGACCTCACCGCTCTCGCCTCGGCCGAGGACCGGGTCACCGTCGTCTTCGATGGGGGAGGCAACCCGCACTCCGATGGCGTTCCGCATCACATCGGTGGGCTCACGGTGCTCTTCTCGCCGGCGGGCATGACCGCGGATACCGTGATCGAAGCTCTGGCCCAGCGCGCACGCGAACGGGCGGAGGACACCATGGTGATCACTTCGGACGGTGCGACCCGTGACGCGGTACGTTCGGGCAGCGTATCGATCCGTTCGGCCGAGTCGTTCATCGATGACCTGCGCCAGGCGCGCGACGCCAGCACAGCATCGGTACACCCTGGGCGGCGGATCACGCTCTCGGAGCGGATCGACCCATCGGTGAGCGATGTGCTCGCGCGCTGGGCGCGCGGCGAACGTCCGTAGCCGGGGGCCATCGCACACCCCGCCGCATACTGCTCGGGGCTATCGTGCGGCGGACGTATTAAGCAGATTCAAAGCCGTGAATCAGGCTTGTTCAGGCTTCTCATAAACCGTTGACACCCCCATCACCGGTGCTATGGTCGTTAATGATTCACGAGCACCTTGTAGGGCGCGGCCGGCACCGTGCACCATTCCTCCCCCGTGTACCTGTGGGGGGTTTTCGGGAGGGAATCGGGCATTGCAAAGGACACTTGGGGACTCACGACGTAGACTCGACCGCTGGGATGAGATGACACTCATCCAGGCCGCGCAAGATGGGGATGAGGCCGCCAGTGCGGTTCTCGTATCCCGCTACAAGGGATTCGTGCGATGCAAGGCGCGTTCGTACTTCCTTGCTGGCGCCGATCGTGACGACGTCATCCAGGAAGGCATGATCGGCCTGTACAAGGCCATCCGCGACTACGACCCCTCCCGTCAGGCAAGCTTCCGTTCGTTCGCGGAGCTCTGCATCACCAGGCAGCTCATCACGGCCATCAAGTCGGCGAGTCGCCAGAAGCACTCGCCGCTCAACACTTACGTCTCTCTCAGCCGCTCCACCGGGACCGACGACGAAGGTGATCGCGTCCTTGCAGACATCCTCGCGGCCCGTGAGGTGTGCGACCCCGCCGAGATCGTGATCGCGGCATGGGAGACGGCGAGTATCAGAGAAGGCTTCCTGCAGGTGCTGTCACCCTTCGAGACCGAGGTGCTGCGCCTCTATGTCGAGGGTAAGTCCTACCAGGAAGTCGCCGATTCGCTCGAGCGCGGGGTCAAGTCGATCGACAACGCATTGCAGCGCATCAAGCGCAAGATCGAGTTCCAGATCGAGGTCTGCCGCGCCTGCTGAGTGGGTAGCCGCGTCGGGTCAGCGCCGCTACAATAGGCGCGCGCCGGCGTAGCTCAAAGGTAGAGCAATCGCCTTGTAAGCGATAGGTTGCGGGTTCGATTCCCTCCGCCGGCTCCACACGACATCACGACCCGGGCATCCGCCCGGGTCGCTTCGGTCTCACCTGAGCGGATGTCGGTCTGCTGGGTTACCATAGGTCGAAGACCGTCGATGTGACCGTCCACGTGCGGGGCATGGTGCAGGAGGTGTCGAGGTGGATCTCACCGGTGCGGCGCTCACGCGCGAAGTGGCCAAGCGTATCGTCGGCGCGTACCTCGCGCATAACGGTGGTGTGAACATCGCGATCGCACCGACCGAGCGCACGGTCTCGGACGGCGTCGATATCCGTTACATGATCGCGGGTCGGCCGACGGCTGCGCGCGTGCAGGCGGACTGCTACTTCGGGACGGACGCGGAGAAGGCTGCCGATCGGTCACTGCCGATGTACCGCCTGGAGTCATCGACCTATGCGCTCGAAGAGATCGCCGACGTGGCGACGAAGATGCCGGGGTGGATGTTCTCGTCGACAGCCGACGTGTTGTTGTATTACCGCATGGCAGTGGCCCGCCCGGAGGCGGAGGTCTCGGCGCTGCTCGGCTCGCCTGACGCCGTGTTCTTCTCCGAACTGGGCATCGAGCGTGACGAGCTGCGGATCATACCGCTCGCCGCACTGCGCACATGGTTCGCCCGGGAAGCCGATCGGTTCACGCCGCGTCCCGTCTTTGCGCAGGGCCGCATGTCCTGGTGCCGGATCGTCCCGATCGTGGAGTTGGGTTCGGGCGTCCCTGATGTACGAGTGGTCGATTCGGTATACGGTTCGCTTGGCTCCAGGTAGGATGCCGCGGCTGGCGATGCCGAACTGGATACGCCCGGCACCGTTGTAGTCGTTGACACCCTTCTCGGCGATGAAGTAGTATTCGACCCGCCTGTCGCCAGGCAAGCAACTTGAAAACGTGATAGAGCACGGCTTTTTTATTGTCGGGAGTGTGCCCGAGTGGCTAAAGGGGACGGGCTGTAAACCCGTTGGCTACGCCTACCCTGGTTCGAATCCAGGCGCTCCCACCACGATATCCCCACCTCGTAGCCGCGAGGTGTACCGCCCACATAGCTCAGTCGGTAGAGCACTTCCTTGGTAAGGAAGAGGTCACCGGTTCAAGTCCGGTTGTGGGCTCCACCGTCCACGTGCCGGCCGCCTGGCCGGCTCGAGGCGGCGTAGCTCAGTTGGTTAGAGCACACGGTTCATACCCGTGATGTCACTGGTTCGAGTCCAGTCGCCGCTACCAGGCATCAGAC
>JAFGAG010000068.1 GCA_016933785.1 Coriobacteriia bacterium
AAGACATCGAGCCCGTCCTCTCCCCCGTCGAGCGCGAGGTGCGGCTCGAATCCGAGCACCTCGGCTGGGAGATCGGGGACATCCGCGCTCGGGATGTACGGGGGGTTGGACACGATGAGATCGACCGTACCGGAAAGCTCGTTCGGCAGTGGATCGAAAAGGTCTCCATGCAGTGTGTGTACCCTCTCAGCGACCTTTGCGTTACTCGCGTTACGAAGTGTGGCGGCAACGGCCGCCTCGCTCGCGTCGACCGCCCAGACCCGTGCGCCCGGATGCTCGCTCGCGATCGAGACCGCCACGCAACCTGAGCCGGTGCACAGGTCGATGACGATCGGCGAACCGGCGCCCGACAGGTGCTCGAGCGCGACATCCACCAGCACCTCGGTCTCCGGGCGCGGGATGAACACACCGGGCTCAACGTGGACCACGAGGTGACGGAAGGGCATCTCACCGGTCACGTACTGGAGCGGCATACCCTCGGCGCGCCTGGCCACGAGCGTGCGGTAACACGAGCGCTCGTCCGGCGAGAGCGGCCGGTCGTGGTAAGCGTAGAGCTCAACACGCGACAGCCCGGTGGCCGAGGACAGCAGCCACTCCGCCGAACGTCGTGGATGCTCGTCGTCCTTACGGCCCAGGAACTCGCACGTCCACTCGAGCGCGTCTTTCACTGTCCAGACGCGCTCGGTCATCTACACCACCGCCGCCAGACGCTCCGCCCGGTCGGCGGCGGCAAGCCCCTCCAGGAGCGGATCGAGGTCCCCCATCAGCACCCCCGGCAGGTTATGCACCGTGAGCCCGATCCGATGGTCGGTGATGCGATCCTGCGGGACGTTGTACGTGCGGATCTTCTCGCTGCGGTCACCCGAGCCGATCTGGCTCTTCCGGGCGGCGCCAAGCTCGGCGTTGCGGCGCTCCATCTCCTGCTCGTAGAGGCGCGCGCGGAGCACCCGCATGGCGGCTTCACGGTTCTGCAGCTGCGACTTCTGGTTCTGCGACTGGACCACCAGACCTGTGGGGAGGTGCGTGATACGCACCGCCGAGTCGGTGGTGTTCACGCTCTGGCCGCCGGGACCACTCGAACGATAGACGTCGATGCGCAGGTCGCTCTGATTGACTTCGATCTCGACATCCTCGGCCTCGGGCAGCACGGCAACGGTGGCCGTGGATGTGTGGATACGGCCCTGGCTCTCGGTGGCGGGCACGCGCTGGACACGATGGACGCCGCTCTCGAACTTCATCTTCGAGTAGACGCCTTTGCCCTTGATCATGAACGAGACGTCCTTGTACCCGCCGACCTCGTTCTCGGCGGCGTCGATGTCCTCGACCTTCCACTTCTGCGTCTCGGCGTAGCGGGTGTACATGCGGTAGAGATCGCCCGCGAAGAGTCCGGCCTCATCGCCACCGGCGCCTGCCCGGATCTCAACGATGACGTTCTTGTCGTCATTGGGGTCGGCCGGGAGCATCATGACCTTGAGCTCGTCCTCGAGAGGCTCGACGAGCACCTCGAGCTCATCGAGCTCGGCCTTGGCGAGCTCCTTCATCTCGTGGTCGCTCTCGGTGCGGAGCATCTCCCTGGCCTCGGCGACCCCGTCGAGCACGCCGAAGTACTCACGGATCTTGTTCGCGAGCTGCGTCATGCCTGAGTGCTCTTTGGCCAGACGCGCGTACTCCTTCTGGTCGTTCAACACGGCCTGGTCAGAGAGCTTCGCGGTGATCTCGTCGTACGTCGAGAGGATGGATTGCAGCTTCTCACGCATAGATGGTGCGTCCTCCACTAGGGGTACTCACAGCGTAGCATTCCCCCGGCCAAGCGCCAGGGGTTTGGTGGCGAGGATCAGTCGAATTCCGGAAGCGGCGGCGGTGAACAGACCGCTCCGCCGCGCTCGGCCGCCTCGGCTTCCTCGCGTGCGACCACGAGGTTCATGGCCGCGACCGCGATCTCGACCATCGAGTCGTCGGGCTCGGCGGTCGTCATCCGCTGCATCTGCAGGCCCGGCCACAGCAGGACCTTCACGAGCGGGTTGTCCGGACGCGAGCCTGCCCACTTGACCGTGATCTCGTAGGCCAACCCAGCGATCAGCGGCAGAAGCAGGAGCCGGATGCCGATATTGAACAGCAGCACCCACATCTTCCCGTCCACACCCCACGCGGCGAGGATCGCCTTGCCGGGAACGAGCGAGAACACGACGATGGCGACGACCATCACCATGAGTAGGAACGACGTCCCGCAACGGACGTGGAGCGTCGTGTACCGCTGGATGACGTCGGGCACGAGCGGGAGTCGCCGTTCGTAGGCGTGGATGGTCTTGTGCTCCGCCCCGTGATACTGGAAGACCCGGTGGATCTCCTTCATGCGGCTCACGGCCCAGATGTACAGGAAGAACGCGACGAGGCGCATGACGCCGTCGACGGCGTTCCAGAGCAGCGGATGGTCCACGGAGCTGCCGACGATGAGGTTGGTGACCACTGCGGGCAGCACGATGAAGAGCCCGATGGCCAGCGCGAGACCGCCGAACATGGCCAGCGTGATCTCCTTACTGTCGAGCCGCTCGTCCTCGCTCTCACCCGAGTGCTCGGCCGAGATGGAGAAGGCCTTGATCGCAAGGACCATCGTCTCGTAGAAGCCCCAGACACCGCGCATGATCGGCCACCGGAGCCACGCGTGCTTGTCTTTGGCGGAGATGAGGTCGTGCTCCTCGGTGTAGATGGTTCCCGAGGGTTCCCGGACGGCGACGGCCCAGTTGTACTTACCGCGCATCATGATGCCCTCGAGCAGCGCCTGGCCGCCGATGTGCGTGGGGTGGATGCAGCACTCGTCGCTCTCGGCAGGGACCGCCGCTGTGACCGAGATGTCCGAGGCGTCCGAGAAGTCTTTCGTGGGTTCTGGGGTCATGTTCACTCCCGTTTCGGGGCTTTGGGATAGGGGTCGCCGCAGGTCATCTTGCCCTCGCGGCACGGTCCCCGACGGCACGACGCGCCCGCATCCATGAAGATGTACGGGGCGGTCGGTGTGGCCAGTGAGAGCATCGCAAGCGCAAGATCGCGGATCTCCCACTGGGCGCGCTTGCAGCACCTGAGCTCGAAGAAGTGCAGCAGCTCCCGGATGTTCATGGTGACGACGATCTTCGTCTCCATCGCGTTGGGGAGCAGATAGCGGGCGTCCTCGGCCGGTATGCCGGCATCGACGAGCGTGCGGTAGGCGTCGAAGGCCGCGCGGGTCGCCTCGGCGAAGCGTGCGGCGGCATCGGCGTCCGCGGTGACCGAGGGCGGCGTTACGAAGACCGGCTCCTCAGCATAGGTCACATACCGCTGGGACTGCTGGTTGTAGCTCGCCAACCGATGACGGACCAGCTGGTGTGTGAGCGCCCGGCTCACCCCGTCGATCGCGAAGGTGTAGCTGGCGTGCTCGAGTGCGGAGGTGTGGCCGGAGGTGATGATCGTCTTGAGGACGCGGCGCACCGCCTCGTCCGACATGGTCTCGGTGAGTTCGGCAGCACCGACCGGTGCGTAGCACAACCGCGCGGCAGCAGCAATCGCGCGCTCAGGATCGGGAGTGTGATTGAGCAGCCTCACGTCCACAGAGTGCCTCCGATAACACAGGAAGGCGGGATCGCCCCCGCCTTCCGGATGATAGCGCGTTCGCAACCCCGTGGAGCACCTACTCGGCCGCGGGGGCCTCTTCCACGACGTCGGCGACAGCCTCGCCGCTCTCGACCGCGGCAGCGACCTCGGCCTTGGCGGTACGCTCGACTTTGGTGGAGTCCTTCTTGGCCTTGGCTTCACGGGCGACCAGGGCGGCCTCTTCGGCGGCCTTCTGGCGCGCCTCACGAGCAGCGGCTTCCTTCTCGGCCACAGCGGCGGCGGCATTACCGAACTTGTCGGAGAAGCGCTGCACGCGACCACCGGTGTCGACGAGCTTCTGGGTGCCGGTGTAGAAGGGGTGACACTTGGAGCAAAGCTCGACGTGAAGCTCGGGCTTGGTCGAGCGCGTCATGAAGGTCTCGCCGCATGAGCAGATGACCTTGGCCTCGACGTAATCAGGGTGGATACCGGTACGCACTTCAGGAACCTCCGTATGTATGCTCCTGGTTTCCGACCAGGAGCTAAGGACAGCCCGCGAATCATAGCACGGCGTCTGGAGAGCGGGCAATGCGCCGAGGGCAGCGAGCGTGGTCTACCCTCGCAGGCGCAGGCCGTCGCTAGATGTCGATACCGTTCGTGGTGCGCTTGTCGCTCGCGCTTTTTGCCATCTTCGTCAGGAACTCGGTGTTGGACTTGGTCTGCTTGAGGCCCTTGATGAGCATATCCATCGCGCGCTCGGTGGAGTCCACGCCGTGCAGGACGCGACGCAGGCCCCAGACGAACGGCGCCTCGATCTGCGAGAGGATCAGCTCCTCCTTGCGCGTACCGGACGTGATGACGTCGATCGCAGGGAAGATGCGGCGATCGGCGAGCTTACGGTCGAGGCGGAGCTCCATGTTACCGGTGCCCTTGAACTCCTCGAAGATGACCTCGTCCATCTTGGACCCGGTGTCGACGAGCGCGGTCGCGAGGATGGTGAGCGAGCCGCCACCCTCGATGTTGCGCGCCGCGCCGAAGAACTTCTTGGGCGGATAAAGCGCCGTGGAGTCCACGCCGCCGGACAGGATGCGGCCGCTCGCCGGAGTGGCGAGGTTGTACGCACGCGCAAGACGCGTGATGGAGTCGAGCAAGATGACGACGTCGTAGCCTGCCTCGACGAGGCGCTTCGCGCGCTCCATGACGAGCTCGGCCACCGCGATGTGGTTCTCACTCGGCATGTCGAAGGTGGAGGAGACGACCTCGCCCTTGATCGAGCGCTCCATGTCGGTGACCTCTTCAGGCCGCTCGTCCACGAGAAGACACATGAGGTAGACCTCGGGGTTGTTCGCGCTGATCGATGCGGCGATGTCCTTGAGGACGGTCGTCTTGCCGGCCTTAGGCGGCGAGACGATCAGACCGCGCTGCCCCTTGCCGATCGGTGCGACGAGATCGATCACGCGTGCGGTGATCTCCTTCTCGCCGTGCTCGAGGCGCAACCGCTCATCCGGGTAGACCGGGACGAGGTCGCGGAACTGCTTGCGCCCACGGGCCTCCTCGAGGCTCTTGCCGTTGACCGACATGAGCTTGGTGAGTGCGGGGTACTTCTCGGACTCCTTGGGAGGGCGCACCTGGCCCTTCACCATGTCGCCGCGGCGCAGATCGGCACGACGGATGACCGACATCGAGCAGTAGACGTCGTTGTCACCGGGGAGGTAGCCGCTGGTGCGGATGAAGCCGTAGCCCTCGGGCAGGACGTCGAGGATGCCGTGGATCTCCACGAATCCCTCGGACTTCACCTTGGCCTCGTAGACGGCCTCGATGATCTCGTCCTTCTTCTTCAGCGCCTTGACGTCGAGCTCCAGCTCGGCGGCCATGGCGCGCAACTCGGCTACGGTCTTGGCGGCGAGCTCCTCGCGGGTGATCGAGGGCTGGACCTCCTGTGGCTGTTGACCGCCGCCGCGGCGGCCTCTCTTGCGGGGACGTGCGCTCACGCGTTCTTCACCTTCTCCCAGTCGGCCAGGAACGCTTCCAGGCCGCGATCGGTCAGCGGATGCTTGACGAGTTTCTGCAGCACCCCGAACGGCACTGTGGCGATATCCGCACCCATGAGGGCGGCGGCCACCACGTGCTGGTTGTGCCGGATCGATGCCGCGATGACCTCGACCGGGTGGCCGAAGTCGTAGTTGTTGAGTGCGGTGATCATGTTGCCGAGGTGCTCGAGGCCGTCTTCAGAGATGTCGTCGAACCGGCCGACGAACGGGCTGACGTACCGGGCGCCGGCGCGGGCGGCCATGAGCGCCTGAGGAACCGTGAAGCAGAGCGTCATGTTGACGTCGATACCGCGACCGGCGAGCACCTTGGTGGCTGCGAGGCCCTCGGACATGACCGGCACTTTCACGACCACGTTGGGAGCGAGTGCCGCCAGCGTCTCGCCCTCGGCGACGATCTCATCGCGCTGCAGTCCGACGGTCTCGGCCGAAACGGGCCCGTCGCAGATTTCGCAGATACGCACGATGTGCGAATGGAAATCAGCGAGGGAGCCACCTTCACGCGCGTACAGCGTGGGGTTGGTGGTCACGCCGGAGAGCAGCCCCCACGAAGCGGCCTCCTCGATCTCGGCGAGGTTGGCGGTGTCCAGGAAGAACTTCATCTATCGTGCGTCCTCTCCTCCGGCGGGATGCCCAGGCCCCCGCGTCTGCTCCTCGTCCTCGCGGATCACCGCGTCGACGACCAGTTCCAGCACCTCTGCGACCGTACGGTCCAGTTGGTGGCTGTAGACCACCGGTACACCATGCTCACGCGCGAGATCTTCGACGTAATGGCCGAGCAGGCGGATGTTGTCGAAGTTCGCACGGTACCGCTCGAAGGGCCGCGTCCCCTCGGTCTGAACCTCGCGGATATAGAAGTGACTCCGGTGTGCTTCCTCGTCGGTGACACCGATGAGGAGTTGCACGACCGACGCGTCTGTGAACTGGGAAGGGTCGATGTACCCCGGTGCGACATGGATGCCCTCGAGTACCATGCTCACACCCTCGACCACCGCACGCTCGATCAGCGACTTCACGCCGGTGGCCACGACGGACGCCTGTTCCCGGAAACCGACGATCACGGGAGATGCGCCCTGGGGAGCCGGAACCCGAAGCCCGCGCCATGCGTTGAACGAACTCTCATAGATGGCCGGCATGAGTTCCCGAGAGAAGATACCACGCATCACCTCACGAATGCTATCCGTCGAGACGATGCGCGTGATGCCGAGGCGGTGAGCGACCTCTGTGGCTATCGTCGACTTCCCCACACCGGTGGTGCCACCGACGAGGACGATGAGCGGCCGGTTGCGCACGGATATCTCGTTGAGCCGCTGGTAGCGGATCGCCACCGGATCGCCCGCGTCCTCCCGAAGCACACGGGCGGCCTCCTCCTGCAGCTCGGCGAGGGTCACCTCGAAGCGACCTGCTCCCCGCAGCTCGTCCTGTATGCGCTGGGCGGCCAGGTACGCACGCGAAGGACTCAGCCCGGTGGCCGTGAACGACTGCGCGAGCAGACCCTTGCTCATCGGGAGACCGTGCTTCTGGTCCTTGATGATGATAGGCGGATTCGTGGGCATCAGCGGCTCCTGAGTCGGTGGCGGTCCCGCGCACGACCGTACGCGCGGTCGATCATTGCATCGAGGCCGTCACCGCCGAGCGTGACGGGCTCGTTGTCGCAGAGCACCGTGGGGACGCCCGCCTCCGCACCCGCCGCTGCCACGACATCGATCGCAGCGGCCTTGAGCTCGGTGACGAGCATATCGAAGGAGCCGGCGTGTGCCCGAAGGTCCGCGCGCAGCGCGGCACGATCGGAGAGCGCCGTGCTCGCCGCGACGACCTGGCAGCCGTACGTCTCCTCCAGATGGGTGCGAAGCGTCTCGATGAGGACGGGCGGTGCGGTGGTGGCGAAGAAGACGCGCTTGTCCGAGATGTCGGCGAGTGGCTTCGGCCGAAACGTGGTGAGCGCGATCGGCACGTCCTCGCGAAGCGCGCGCAGAGCGGCAACGAGCGCGGCGAGCGCCCGCGCATCGACGAACGGCTCCTCGGCACCGGCGATGATCACGCCATCAGCCCGGGCAAGGCGGTACGGCCCGAAGTAGTCGCGCACGTACGGCACGCCCTGACGGGCGCCCACGACAAGGAGCGTGGCATCGGCAGCGACAGGCGGGATCGCCGAGCCCGAGCCCTCGAGCATGATGAGATCGCGCCCGAGCGTATCGGCCAGGAGCGCTCCCTCGGGTACGTTGCTGAAGAACGTCTCTCCGGCAAGCCCGCCCCCACATCTGCGGCACCCGACGGTGGGGACCCGGCTCATCACCGCATCCTCGTAGTTGTCCGATGCGGCGTGGGCCCCCTGCGCCGCCAGCGCGAGCAGATCCTCGGTGGTGAGAGCGACCTCGTCACCGCGGATGAGCTCGGGTCGTGCGGGACCGCCACGTCCCATCGCAAGGACGACGACGGTGCGGCCCGCCGCGGCAAGCGTGCGCGCGACGTACGCGGAGACCGCCGTCTTCCCCACCCGTTTTCCAGTGCCGATGATGGCGAGAGTGGCGGTCCGTGTCACGATGCGCGCCCGCGGCGGCGTGAAGGCGAAGTCGGCGCCGCGGTAGGCCACGCCGTGGGCGAGCGCTACGCTCGCAAGGGCGAAGCGGTCAGCGGCAGAGACGATCGGTTCGTCCGAGAGGTCGACGAGCTCGTCGGGCTCGAATCGGGCGATCGCCTCGATGACGGCATCCCGGGCATCGGCACCCCGCACCACTGGCAGGCCGTACGTGTCATCGCTGCCGGTGGCGTCGACCTTCTCGGTGCCCCCGATGAAAGCGGCGGCTGCCACATCGTGCTCACGGCGCAACTCGTCGAGCGCGAACCGCACGACCGGCGGGTAGTGTTCGCCATCGATCAGCGCGACGACCCTGCTCATCGGCACTCCTTAGACCCGCTGGACGCGGCGGGACCTTCATCGTGCGCCGCGGACTCGCCCAGGCTCGGCTTCCAGAGGCACTCACGCCTGAGATCGCGCTCGAAGTCCGCGACCGTCTCCGGCTCCGCGAACGGATGCTTCAGGATGACCTTCACGCGGTCCTCGGTGATCTCGAGGATGTTGTAGCTAGCGCGCGTCATGCCGCGCAGCCGATGGGAGCACGCCGTGCCCGCGTTCACGACGATCATGTCCTCGAGGCGCCAGACGTGCGGCACGTGCTTGTGTCCGCAGAGCACCACGTCGCACCCATTCCCGCTGAGAACGCGCAACAGGTCGCCCGCGTCGTAGACGATGTTGCGCTCGCGACCCGTCCCAGGCACCGGCAACAGGTGGTGGTGGAGGGCCACGATCTTGAACTCATCGGGCTCCGAGAACCGCTCCTCGATCCAGCGGTACCGGGTACGGCCGATGCGACCCGCATCGAGGTCGGGCTCGGACGAGTCCAGCCCGATGATCCGGACCCCGCGGAAACGAAGCTCGGTCGAGCGCGATCCGAAGAGCTCCTCGAAGTGGAGGTCCCCGACGTTGCGAGCGTCGTGGTTCCCGGGCAGGACCATCACGTGCTCGACCTCCATGCGGGAGATGAGACGGTGGGCGACTTTGAACTCCTGCCTGAAGCCCATGTCCGTGAGATCGCCCGTGACGACGAGCGCGTCTGGTTTGAGCTCGTTGATTTCATCGACGACGCGGGTCGCGAGGCTCGGGATGTGGTACTGGGACCCGCAGTGCATATCTGAGATCTGCGCTATGACGATCGGTCTGCTCTCGTTCATCACGACTCCGGCTTCGGGGATGCGGGCCGCGAGGGCGCCGCGGGCTTCAGGGGATGCAGAGTTCATTCCCTAACGTGTCGTACGAGCATCGCCGGGCCCCATCGGCCCGGCGCATCACAGGATCCGGGCGCCCCGCCGGTCGATCGGCAGTGCGAGCACGCGCCCGCGGCCGACCTCGCCGAGCGCGGTCCGCGCGACCTCGGCACAGCGCCGCGCCCGCTCGAGCGCAAGCTCATCGCTCCCGGCCGAGACGAGCGCAAGCATGCTCGGTCCAGCGCCCGAGAGCACCGCCGGGCCCGCGCCGATGGACCCGAGCAGCTCACTGACCTGCCCCATGTCCGGCACGAGATGCGCGCGGTAGCGCTCGTGGATCGAGTCGCGCATGCCCGCGGCGATGGCTGCCGCCGATCCGACCGTTATGCCGTGGGCGAGAAGCGCGGCGGCGGCGGCGTTGGCTGCGGCATCATGGTGCGGAACGGCCGTCGGGAGCGTCCGGCGCGCCTCTCCCGTCGGAAGCTCGCTCTCCCCCACCACCACCACGGCCGCTAGTCCTCCGGCAGGCTCGATGTGCGTACACCGCACGCCGGTCGCATCACGAGCGGCGATGACGAACCCGCCGCAGAGCGCGGCGCCAGCGTTATCGGGATGCCCCTCGATCGACGTAGCGAGCTCGAGCAGTCGCTGCCGGTCGAAACGCGAACCGAGCAACGCATCGGCCAGCACGAGTCCCCCGACGACCGCCGCCGAGGACGATCCCAGGCCACGGCCGACAGGGATGCCGTTGTGACAGATGACCTCCGCCCGGAGCCCGGGCTTCCCGGCCGCCTCGAAGAGCCGCGCCATCGCGCGCAGCACCGCGTTGTCCGCACCGGTGCTGAGGCGTCCGGCACCCTCACCGCCCACCTCGATCCGCCACTCTCTCGCGAGCTCACCCTCGCACTCGTTGTGGATACCGAGCGCGAGCCCAAAGGAGTCGTAGCCCGGACCGAGGTTGGCCGACGATGCGGGGACGATGACCCGGGCGCTCACACGCTACAGCTCCTCCACCCGCAGGAGCGCGCCGATGCCGCGTACGGTCTCGAGTCCGCCGATGCGTTCGAGCGCCGCGCGCATGTCGCGCTCGGCGGCACGGTGGGTGATCCAGACGATCTCGGCTCCGGCTTCGCTCGCCTGACGTTGGATGACCGAGGCGAGCGAGACACCGTTGTCGGCGAAGATCCCGGCGATCGCGGCGAGCACGCCCGGTTCGTCGGCCGCATCCAGTCGCACGTAATAGGAGGTCTCGAGGTCGGCGATATCGGTGAGCGGGAGACTCTCGCTGCAGGTGCAACCCACGAGTCCGCGGCAGTCCCGCTCGATGTGGCGCGCCGCCTCGATGATGTCGCCCACCACCGCGGAGGCCGCCGGAAGCGAGCCGGCGCCCTCGCCGAAGAACATCGTCTCGCCCACCGCATCACCCACCACATAGATGGCGTTGTAGACGCCGTTTACCTTCGCAAGCGGGTGGCCCGCGCGGATCATCGTCGGCTGCACGCGGACATCGATGCCCTGTGGAGTGCGTTTACCGATGGCGACGAGCTTGATCTCGTACCCGGTCTCGCGAGCGTACGCGATGTCGCCCGGCGTGATATCGCGGATACCCTCGGCCGGCACGTCGGCGAACGTCACGCGGGAGTTGAACGCGATCGATGCGAGGATCGCGATCTTGGCGGCGGCGTCCAGCCCGTCGACGTCGGCCGTAGGATCGGCCTCCGCGAATCCGCGCTCCTGCGCCTCGGCAAGGGCGGTCTCGTAGTCGAGCCCGTCTTCCGCCATGCGTGTGAGCATGAAATTGGTGGTGCCGTTGACGATGCCATAGACCGCCTGGATCTCGTTGCTCACCAGGCTGTGCTTGAGCGGGTTGATGATCGGGATACCGCCGCCGACACTCGCCTCGAAGAGGATGTCCGCGCCGTGGGCGGCGGCCTCGTCCATGACCTCGCGGCCGTGGGTGGCCATGAGCGCCTTGTTGGCGGTCACGACGGTCTTGCCCGCCCTGAGCGCGCCGAGCACGACCTCTCGCGCGACGCCGGTCCCACCGATGAGCTCGACCACGATATCGATCGCGGGATCGTCGATGACCTCCGCGATCTCGGTGGTGAACCGTGCGGGCTCGATACCCAGGGCGTCGGCGCGCTCCGTCGAGCGGTCGGCGCACTTCACGAGGGCGACGTCGACCCCGGCGCGCGTCCGGAACTGCTCCCCGTGGCGCGCGAGGATCTCCACGACGCCGCTGCCGACGGTCCCCAGGCCGATCAGGCCGACATTGATGGTGCGCATGAGCCCTCCGCATCGATCGTGTATGCGGCCATTGTAGCGGAGGCGGCGCCTCCCGGGCCCGTCTCCGACATGATGGGCCATGTCTGACACTCACCGGGAGACGCAGTCGGGCTCTCTTGTGGGGATCCTGTAGCCGATGTAGTAGTGGACGGCGACCGCCACGACGGCGAGCAGCGCCGCGTAGGCGATCGTCCACGTCTTCACGCCCACGTGCGACATGATGACCATCCACGACGCCTGGGACGTCACCCACATCGTGCCGAGGGCGATGCGTTTCGCCTTGAGCGGGATGCCCTTGCCCGACATGTAATCGCGGACGTAGCGCCCCAAATGCTCGTGCTCTATGAGCCACGTGTACAGGCGGTTCGAGCTCCGGACGAAGCAGGCGGCCGCGAGCAGGAGGAACGGCGTGGTGGGCCACATCGGCAGGAACATGCCGACGACACCCATCACGAGGGCCACGGATCCGGTGGCCAGGCAGATGTACTTGACCGCGCGTCTCATGGGCATCCAGAAGCAAACCCGGTGCCTGCGAGCACCACTGTCACCCCAGGTCAGCACGCATGAGGTCGTCGTACGTCTCCCGGCGCACCGCCCAACGCCACTGCCCGTCACGCACGAACACGACTCCCGGGCGGACCTGCTTGTTGTAGTTGCTGCTCATCGACTGGCAGTACGCTCCGGTGGCCGCCACGCACACAACGTCGCCCGGCTCCGGGCACTGCAGCGGCGCATCGCGCACCACGATGTCACCGCTCTCGCAGTGCTTGCCCGCGATCGTCCCCACCATATCGCGGGGATCGGCCGCCTTGTTCGCGATGAGCGCCTCGTAGTGCGCGTCGTACAGCGACGTGCGGATGTTATCGGACATGCCGCCGTCGACCGCCACGTACGTGCGGATCCCGGGGATCTCCTTCACCGAGCCGACGGTGTAGAGCGTCACACCGGCGCGAGCCACGATCGATCGTCCGGGCTCAACGGCCATGCGTGGGACGGCGATACCATGCCGCTCGCACTCCTCCTTGATGCCGTCCACGACGACCTTGCCGAAGTCCTTGACGGTGGATGGCTCGTCGGGCGCGCCGTAGGCCACGCCGAGGCCACCACCCACGTCGAGCATGCGCACCGCATGCCCGGTCTCAGTCTCGATGTCGCGCATGAAGCTGACCATGACCTCGATCGCCTTCGCGTAGCTGTGCAGCGCGAATATCTGGCTGCCGATGTGCATATGCAGACCGTCGAACTCCAGACCCGGCAGCACTACCGCGCGCTTGACCGCCTCCATCGCGAGACCCTGGTTGAGCCCGAAGCCGAACTTCGAGTCCTCGGCGCCGGTCATTATGAAGTCGTGCGTGTCTGCCTCCACACCCGGCGTGACGCGGATGAGCACCTTCTGGGTGACTCCGCGCTGGGAGGCAAGCGCCGAGAGGCGCTCCATCTCCTCGAAGTTGTCCACCACCACGCGCCCAATGCCCGCATCCAGACACTCGGCGAGCTCGGCGGGCGTCTTGTTGTTGCCGTGCATCTGCACGCGCTCCATCGGGAATCCCGCGCGCACGGCGTAGGCGAGCTCCCCGCCCGAGGCGCAGAGCAGACAGCAGTCCTCCTCATCGACGAGCTTCACCATCGCGAGTGAGAGGAACGCCTTGCCCGCGTAGACGACGTCGACGTCTTTCCAGTGGTAGCGCGTCCACTTCACGTACTCCGCGAGCTGATGGCGGATGGTCGCCTCATCCATCACGTAGAGCGCCGTCCCGGCCTCGCGGGCAAGCTCCACCGTGTCCACGCCACCGATCCACAGATGGCCGTCTTTGACCTCGGCGGTCATCGGCAAGACGGGCAGCAGATCGTGTCCGGTGCGCTGGTCCGGCTGTGCCGGCGGACGAGGGGTCTGAGGCCTTGCCATGATGGTTCCTCCCCTAAGAAACGCGGTGTCATCGTGTAGCCAGTGAGGATACACGACACCGCGCCGGAGAGCGAAGCGCCACGGTCATCCCAGCAGGATCACGCCCGGCCAGTGAGCATGCGCACGACGGTCGGCCGAAACCAGCGGGGCATGGATCGACTCCGCGAACGCAGGCGCCACGGCGTCGTAAAGAGAACAGCCGAGCAGGTCGGCGATGCGCATGGAATCGCTCATGAGCCCATCTCCTACCTCGCGTACTACGATCCTCCAGCTGAGGAACCGACGCCACAGCTCATCTCGCTCCGCGGGATCGAGCAACCTGGTGGCCACCCCCGCGAACTCGTAGACGAACAGCGACGGCACCGTGATCGTGACCTCGCCCGCTCCGTGCTGCCGCAGAAGCTCGCGCGCGTCACCCGAACCCGGCTCGGACCTGAACCACTTCACCGCCACGGACGCATCCAGAACGACCCGGTTCACTCCTCCACCTCGTGCGCTGAGCGAGACCTGACTCCGCCGCGGTCACCCCTGAGATCGCGGAGAACGGTAAGGCTCGATTCGCCATCATCAGCGTGCCTATCGGCGACGTCAGTGAGCCAGGCGATTCCATCGGTGACCGAATCCTGCCGCAGGCGCGCCTCCAGCGATGCCCCGCGCCCGGTCAGATAGGTCACCGCCGCCTCGCGGACCACCTCACTGCGCGTGACTCCTTCGGTCTGTGCCACTCCGTCCAACTCCGACAAGACATCGTCCGGAAGCGTGACCGTCACCCGTGTCACCATGTCATGCTCCATCCGCCGAATGCTGCATACATCAAGTATGCACGAACGTATGACATCTGAAACACACGTGTGAGGCCGAGGCCGAAACCCCAGTGCTACATACGCTGTGGCGCGCCCACACCGAGCAGGCCGAGGGCGCGTGCAAGCACGACACGCGATGCGTCGGCGAGCGCAAGGCGCGCGCTCCGGAGCGCGGGATCCTCCACGACCACGTGGCAGTGCGTGTAGAACTGGTGGAACGCCGAGGCGAGCTCCTCGGCGTACGTCGTGAGCTTGTGCGGCGCGCGCTGACGAGCAGCGAGGGCCACCACCTCCGGGAACCCGGCAAGCTTGCGCAGCAGGCCGAGTTCGGCTTCGCTCGCAGGCGTCCCGGGCTCTGCGCCGAGCAGAGCGAGCGCGCTCGAGTCGGCCGCGATGCTTGCGGAGATCGCCGCCACGTCCACGCTCTCGTCGGCCGTATCGGCACCTGCGGCCTTGCGCAGGATGCTGCAGATCCGCGCGTGCGCGTACTGCACGTAGTAGACGGGGTTGTCGGCCGAGCGCTCCTTGGCAAGCGCTATGTCGAAGTCCACCGGCTGGTCGGTGGAGCGGCGCAGGAAGAAGTAGCGCGCCGCGTCTGCCCCCACTTCATCGAGCAGGTCCTCGAACGTGACCATCTCGCCCGTGCGCTTGCTCATGCGCACCACCTCACCGTTGCTGAAGAGGTTGACGAGTTGTCCGATGATGACCTCGAGCTTGCCGGGATGGCCGAGTGCCGCCACCGCCGCCTCCATCCGCTTCACGTAGCCGTGATGGTCGGCTCCCCAGATGTCGATGACGAGATCGAATCCGCGATCGTACTTGTCGGCGTGATATGCGATGTCCGCCGCGAAGTAGGTGTAGCTGCCGTCGGCCTTCTTGAGCACTCGGTCCTTGTCGTCGCCGAAATCCGTCGAGCGGAACCAGAGCGCGCCCTCGTGTTCGTAGAGGTAGCCCGCCTCTCGCAGTCGGCCCAGCCCCCGCTCGATCGCGGTGGCGCCGTCGTTTCCGCGCTCGTGGAGCGTACGCTCCGAGAACCACACGTCGAAGTCCACGCCCATCCCGTGCAGCACGCGCTTCAGATGCTCGAGCACGGCCGTATAGGCCTGTTCCTTGAAGTGCGCCTCGCGCTCGGTGGCTGGCATGTCGGCCCAGCGGTCGCCCTCGGCATCGAGGATCTCCTGCGCGATGTCGGCTATGTACGCACCACGGTAACCGTCCTCGGGGAACTCGACGTCCCGCCCGCAGAGCTCGAGATACCGCGCCGAGACGCTCGACGCGAAGATGTCCATCTGCACGCCGGCATCGTTGACGTAGAACTCCCGCTGCACCTGATCACCAGCGTGCTCAAGGATGCGGGCGATGCTGTCCCCGAGCGCCGCCCAACGCCCGTGTCCGACATGCATCGGGCCGACGGGGTTAGCCGAGACGAACTCCACCTGCACGCGCCTGCCGGTGGGCTCCCCTGCGCCGAACCGCTCACCGTCTTCTCGGATGCGCGTGACGACATCGGTGACCACGTCACGTGCGAGGCGCACGTTGATGAATCCGGGGCCGGCGATCTCGACGGCCTCGGCGACACCGGCAAGACGCTGGCGCAGTCCGGCAGCGATGAGCTCGGCGATGTCCCGCGGCACCATACCGGCAGCCTTTGCGGAGACGAGGGCCGCATTCGTGGACCAGTCGCCGTGGGAAGGGTCGCGCGGACGCTCCACGTGCACCGCCGGCGGCTCGGCGAGCGGCAGCTGACCGCCCGCGATCAGCGCGTGGATGGTCTCGGTGATCACTGCGGTGAGTGTCTCGCGCACGGTGACGGCTCCTGGGTCGGCGGGCATCGGGGAATCAGGATACCCCCGCCGATACGGCGCGGCAATGACGGCACAGCCCGCACGCCCCTGTCGCGGAGCGTTGCGCGGTCGTATACTCACGCCATCGCACGCACAGCACCACGAGTCTCCACCCCCGGCAAAGGAGCACACACATGGGACTCCTCGACAGTTCCGAAGTCTCGACCTCCGGTAAGCGGGTCGAACGCATCCGGTGCGACCGCATCGGCAACGCTGGCGGCAGGCAACTCTGGTGGGTCGCCCTGGGATTCGATGACGAATCGACCAAGCCCTCGGGGATGTTTGGCGCCTTCGACGAGGCGAAACAGCTCGCTGACGAGCTCGCCACCGAGCACGGCGTGCAGGTCGTCGTGACCGAGGTCGTGTAGTCGGCGCCTATCGCTCAGGTAGAGTGACCGCGGAGTCTTCGGTACCGCAGCAGCCGCCCGCGTGAAACGCGCTCGATGCGCGACTTGATGCCCGGTGGCGCCATGTCCCAGGAGTCGGGCTCCCGGCGCAGGCCCACATCGGCCAGCAGGTGGTTCTCTCCCAGCGTGCCGTGCGCGACCGCATCTTGTGCGCAGTGGAGCGCATACCCGAGCATCACGAGGTCGCGGGTACCCACCGCGCGCCGGAAGTACGTGCGCGACCACAGCCACGCCCACGGCGCGAAGTGCCGGGTGAGGTTCGCGAGCGATCCACGCGCCGGGAACCGGGCGTCGAACGCCAGGTTCGACTGGGCGATGACCTCAGCGTCCTCACCGGAGAACCCGCACTCTCGCGCCCAGGCCCTCGTCAACAGCAGGTGTACCGTGGGACCCATCACGTCACCTGTGGTACGGTTCGCCGCGGCTGATGCGGAACGCACGGTAGAGCTGCTCGAGCAGCACGACACGAGCGAGCTGGTGCGGCAGCGTCAGCGGTCCGAGCGACAGCCGCTCGTCCGCGCGGGCGCGCACGTCCGGATGCAGCCCCGCCGCCCCGCCGATGACCAGCGCGATGCGGCTCCGCCCGCCGAGCGCCAGGGAGTCGAGCCAGGCCGCCAGGCCCTCGGACGTCCGGGCGGGCGCCTCCACATCGAGCACGACCACGTGCGCACTGGACGGGATCGCCCGGAGCACGTCGGCCGACTCGGCAGCAAGCGCACGGGACTCGTCGGCGGTGACGTCGCGGTCGGCGATCTCGGTCACGGTGACTCGCGCGTACGGGCCGAGGCGCTTGAGGTACTCGGCGGCGGCATCCCGCCAGTACCGTTCCTTGAGACGCCCCACACACACCAGGTCGAGCTGGATCACCGCGCTCCGTCCGAACCGAGCGTCGCCTCGAGCGTCAGTTGCGCATCGCCGCGTACGATCACGACATCGACCCGATCGCCCACGCGGTGTGACCTGATCGCGAGAAAGACGTCCTCGACGCTTGCCACGGGCGTATCGCCGATGCTCGTCACGATGTCGCCGGGCTCGATGCCCGCAGCCTCGGCAGGCGACCCGCTCGAGACCACGTCGATCAGCGCCCCGGCGTCTACCGGCAGCTCGTAGAGCTCCGCGACCCTGCTGTTGATGGTCATGCTCGAGATGCCGAGGTATGGATGCTCCGCCCGGCCGAACTCGATGAGGTCGTCCGCGATGGCGATGGCGTAGTCCACCGGGATGGCGAAGCCTACGCCCGCCGACTGCGCGACGCCGCCAGAACCGGTCTGGATGAGCGTATTGATGCCGACGAGCCGTCCGGCCGCATCGGTGAGCGCACCACCTGAGTTGCCCGGATTGATCGCGGCATCGGTCTGAATGAGGCTCGTGTATGCGGTGAGAAGCGCCTCGGCGCTCTCCATGAAGCTCGTACGACCCAGCGCTGAGACGATGCCGGTGGTGACCGACTGGTCGAGACCGAAGGGGCTCCCGATCGCGACGACCGGCTGGCCCACACGCAGCCCGGCCGAGGATCCGATCTCGATCGCCGGAAGCCCGGTGCGATCGACCTTGAGCACCGCGAGGTCCGATGACGGGTCCCGGCCCACGAGTGTCGCGGAGACGCTCTCGACACCCATGGTCACCGTGATGCCGTCCGCACCCGCGATGACGTGGTCGTTGGTGAGGATGTAGCCGTTCTCCCGAATGATCACGCCGCTGCCGTTGCCCACGACCTGCGTCTCGGTGCGGCCGGTGAAGGGGTTCACCCCGGTCTGCTCGACCGCGATGCTCACCACCGACGGCATCGCCTTGAGCGCGACAGCCTCGGCGTAGGTGAGGTCCTCCTCCGCAAGTTCGATGTCGTAGCACTCGCACTGCTCGGCTGGTTCGGGAGTCTGCTCTGCCGGCTGCTCTGTCGCCGGGGCACCGCCCCAGAGCGCCCAGAAGGCTCCGGCCGTGACAGCCGCGCCCAGAAGACCGCCCAGTACGCCTCCCGCAACAACGCCCAGGCACGACCGGCCGCTACGTTCGCGGGTGCTTGCCACAGGCGCGGGCTGAGGCGTGGGAGGAACATCGTACGGTGAGCTCACTTCAGGACCACTTCCCTTCCGGGGAACGGATACCCGGTCGAGGACAGCCTACAACCGGAGACCGAAGAGCTCCAGCACTGGCGATGCCAGGATACCGAGTGCGAGCGTTGCAAGCGTGAGAGCGGCATAGGCGACGGCCGCCGCGGGACTGCGGGTCGCGCAGCACGCGTCAGCACGCTCACCGAAGAAGACCGCGCGCAGGACCCTGAAGTAGTAGCCGGCCGAGATGACGCTCATCGAGACCGCGACGATCACAAGCCACAGAAGGCCGCTGTCGAGCGCCGCGGTGAACATCGTCAGCTTACCGAAGAAGCCCACCATCGGCGGGATCCCCACGAGGGAGAGCAACCACACGACCGACGCCCACGCCACCGCGGGCCGTCGCGCGGCCAATCCCGAGAGGTCATCGAGCGCCGTGCCCTCCTCGGAGCCGAGCAGCATGATCGCCATCGAGGGCACCGCATAGGCGACGACGTAGAAGACCGCGGCGACCGCGCCGGCACGACCGGATGCGACGGCCAGCAGGATGTAGCCGCTGTGCGCCACGCCCGAGTACGCCATCAGGCGGCGGAGGTCGGTCTGCGGGTAGGCGGCGAGATTGCCGACGAGCATCGAGAGAAGCGACCCGGCGACCAGGACCGGAACGACGGTCCCACCGTTGTCGGTGAACGCGGCCACCAGCTGCGCGAGTGCGACAACGCCGGCGATCTTGGGCACCGTGGAGACGTACGCCACCGACGACGCGGGAGCACCGGCGTAGGCGTCCGGTGTCCAGTAGTGGAACGGAGCCGCCGAGAGCTTGGCGAAAAGTCCCACGAGCACGAACGCGACGGCGAGCTGACCGAGCGTGCCGGAGTCCACGACCCCCAGATCGCCGAATGCGGTGGAGCCGGAAATGCCGTACGCGAACGAGAGCCCGTAGAGCATGATGAGGCTCGTGAGCATCGAGAGCAGGAAGTACTTGAGCGCGCCCTCGAGCCCGCGCGCGTCATCGCGGCGGTAGCCCATGAGCACGTACGCCGGCATGGTGGAGAGCTCGAGCGAGATGAACAGCACGATGAGGTCGCGCGCGGAGACCATCAGCATGCCGCCGACGGCCGAGAGCATCGCGAGGGCGACCGCCTCGGCGGACCGCTCGCTGCCGGTACCCCGGCCGGAGACCCAGCGGAGCCAGACCGCGAGCAGCGCGGCGATCCCTATCCGGGCGAACACCGCCATCCCATCGAGAGAGAGCATGCCTGCGAAGATGCCGCCGCGGGTACCGATGACCGCCGCGACGACCGCCGCGACGAGCGCGAGCGGCGCGCCGATGTGCGCTGCGGCACGAGGGTGCGTGGTGACGCGGTCGGCGAACAGCGCGACAAGCGCGCCGGTCAGCACGAGGAGCTCGGGTGCGAGCAGCAGCAGCTCGGACATGCTAGGCGCCACCCATCATCACGAGGATCGACTGCACGGCAGGGTCGGTGAAGCGCAGGAGCGAATCCCAGTAGATGCCCACCACGAACGTGAGCACCACCAGCGGCACCAGGACGAGGACTTCGCGCCTGGACAGATCGGTGATGTGATCCACGGCCGGACTCGGCGAACCGAGCACCACGCGCTGGACGAGCCAGAGCATGTAGGCCGCGGCAAGCAATACGCCGATGGCCGAGACGACCACCCAGCCAACGGGGATGTCCGACGCCCACGCACCGAGCA
Organism: Coriobacteriia bacterium; assembly: GCA_016933785.1. GTDB lineage: Bacteria > Actinomycetota > Coriobacteriia > Anaerosomatales > Anaerosomataceae > Anaerosoma. The sequence goes on from JAFGAG010000068.1 coordinate 20,391, forward strand.
GGCTCAGGAACTCGCCCACGAACCCGGAGAGCCCTGGAAGGCCGAGCGAGGCGAACGAGGCGAACGCGAGCAGACCGCCCGCGACCGGCACCTTTGAGGACAGGCCCGAGACCTCGGCGATCATCCGGGTGTGCGTGCGCTCGTAGACCATCCCCACGAGGAAGAAGAGCATGCCTGTGACCACGCCGTGACTGAACATGACCGCCACAGCGCCGTTGAGTCCCTCAGGCGTCATCGAGGCGATGCCGAGCATGACGAAGCCCATGTGCGACACCGACGAGTAGGCGACGAGCTTCTTCATGTCGGTCTGCGCGAAGGCCACCGCCGCGCCGTAGACGATCGAGATGGCGGCAAGCGCTGCGATGAACGTGCTCCACTGGTGCGCGGCGTCAGGCAGGATCGGAAGCGAGATGCGCAGGAAGCCGTACGAACCCATCTTGAGCAGGATGCCCGCGAGGAGCACCGAGGCCGCGGTCGGCGCCTCCACGTGTGCGTCGGGGAGCCACGTGTGGAGCGGAAAGACCGGAACCTTCACAGCGAAGCCGAGGAAGAACGCGGCGAAGACCCACCACTGGAACTTCGGATCAAGTCCGGCGCCCACCATCTCGAGGATGTCGAAGGTGCCCGTCTGCAGGTAGAGCGCGATGATGCCCACGAGCATGAACACGCTTCCGAAGAGCGTGTAGAGGAAGAACTTCACGGCGGCGTACTGACGACGCGGACCGCCCCACGTGGCGATGAGGAAGTACATCGGCACGAGGACGAGCTCCCAGAACACATAGAAGAGCACGAAGTCCATCGCCAGGAAGACGCCGTTCATCCCCACCTCGAGCAGCAACAGCATCGAGAACCACAGGGCCGGATTCTTCTCAGTCTTCCACGAGGCCACGATCGCGAGCACGGTGAGCAGTGCCGAGAGCGCGACCATCGCGAGCGACATCCCGTCGAGCGCGAGATGGTACGTGATGCCTGCCTGCGGCACCCACACGGCCTTCTCCACGAACTGCATGCCCGTGGAGACGTCGAAGCGCACCGTCACCCACGCTACGAGTGCGAGATCGACCACCGCTACAGCGACGGCGGTGATGCGCCCCACGCCGGCACGCGCGTTGCCGAGCAACGCGACCGCGGCGGCCCCGAAGAGTGGGAGGAAGACGATGAGCGTGAGCAGAGGGAGATTCACGCTGCTAGGCCCCTTTCACGAGGATCCAGATCACGAGAAGCACGACAGCTCCCGCGACGAGCGTCTGATAGCCGCGCACGCTTCCGGTCTGGAGCGTGCGCATCCGGGCGCCTGCGGCTCTGACCGCCGACGCCGCGCCGTTGACCGCGCCGTCGATGACGCGGCCGTCGAAAAGCCAGCCGACGGATGCGAGAGATCGCCAGAGGCGCGCAGCGCCGTTGACGACGCCGTCCACGATGCTTCCATCGAATGTCGCCAGGCCGCGTGCAAGCGCCGTGTAGCCGCCAACGACGAAGTACCCGTAGGTGAGATCGAAGTAGTACTTGTTCGTCAGCACGCCGTACGCGTGCGGGAAGCGCTGCTTGATGGCCTGCGTGTTGACGACCGACGTCGTGCGACCGTAGACCCACCACCCGAACGCGATACCAGCGACCGCCGCAGCCGTGGAGATCGCTGCGGTCCCGAGTGCAGGCCACGGGATCTCGTGGCCGAGGAACTCGCCGAGGGTCGGCCCGAAGAAGCCGACGACCGCCGTGATCGCAGCGAGCACCGCCATCGGTGCAAGCATCGAGCGATGCCCCTCGTGAAGCCCGACCTGCTGTGTCGGCGCCGTGAAGACACGGAACCAGAGGCGAGCCACGTAGAAGGCGGTGATGAAGGCAGCCAGCAGCGCAATCCCGAACGCGGCGTACTGATGCTCGTGCAGCAGTACGGTGAGGATCTCGTCTTTGGACCAGAACCCCGAGAACGGAACGATGCCCGCAAGCGCGAGAGAACCCGACGCGAACGCGAGCGAAGTGACCGGCAGCTTCTTGGCCAACCCGCCCATCTCGCGCATGTCCTGCGTGTGCGCCGCGTGGATGATCACACCCGCACCGAGGAAGAGCAGCGACTTGAAGTACGCGTGCGTCACGAGGTGGTAGAGCGCGGCGGTGGATCCGCCCGCGCCGAGCGCGATGAACATGAAACCGAGCTGGCTGATCGTGGAGTATGCCAGCACTTTCTTGATGTCGTGCTGCACCATCGCGAGCAGTCCCGCCAGAAGCGCCGTGACCAGTCCTACCCACAGCGTGATCGTGAGTGCGACGCCGCTCGCCTCGAAGATCGGCAGCGCGCGTACGACAAGGAAGACACCGGCGGCGACCATCGTCGCCGCGTGGATGAGCGCGGAGGCCGGCGTGGGACCCGCCATCGCGTCGGGGAGCCAGACGTGCAGCGGGAACTGCGCGCTCTTCCCCATCGCGCCAAAGAGCATCAGGAGCGCTACGAGCGTGGCGGTTCCGGCGCTCCAGTCATGGTGGAGCACCGTCGCGAAGTCGAACGCACCCACCTCGGCGTAGACGACGGCGAGTGCGAGCATGAATCCCAGGTCGCCCACCTTGGTGGTGAGGAACGCCTTGATGCTCGCGAGCCGTGGGGCCTCCTGTTCGTGCCAGAAGCCGATCAGCAGGTACGAGCAGAGCCCCATGACCTCCCAGGCCATGAACAGCCCGAGGAAGTTGTCGGATAACACGAGCGCGAGCATCGCGGCCGTGAAGAGCGAGAGCGCGGCGTAGTACCAACCGATGCGCTCCTCCCGGTGCATGTAGCCGAGCGAGTAGACCTGCACGGCCGCGCCCACGACCGCCACCACCAGGAGCATGATCGCCGAGACGGGCTCGAGGGCGAGGCCGAGCGAGAGAGCTCGGTCGCCGACGTGCGCGATGGTGACCGCGCCCTGCCAGGTGGGCTCTCCCACATGACCGCCGGGCCACACCGCGAGGAAGGCCGCGACGGAGAGGGCGAGCGAGCCGAGAACGGCCCCCACGGCCAGTGGGACGAGCCGGGTGCGGACGGTGCGCGGCATCGGGGCGAGTACCGCAAAGGCGAGCGCTGGAAGGAGCGGGATGAGGAGAACGTAGCCCATGCTCACCCCTTCAGCTCCTGCATGGCGTCGAGCTCGACGCTGCGCTTCCGCCGGTAGATGGCAAGCACGAGTCCGAGGCCGAGACCGATCTCGGCAGCCGAGACGACCATCGAGAAGACGGCGAAGAACTGGCCGGTCATCGCCTCAGGAGTGACGAACCGCGAAAAGGCCACGAGGTTGAGGTTCACGGCGTTGGCCATGAGCTCGAGCGACATCATCACGTGGACGGCGTTCTTGCGCGAAAGCGCGCCGTAAAGACCGATGCCGAACAGCATCGCGGAGAGTGTGAGAAGGTGCGGGAGTCCGACGGTCACCGGTCGTCACCCCCCGTCCACCACACCGCGCCGATGAGCGCGGCCAGGAGCACGAGCGAGGCGATCTCGAAGGGCACCATCCAGGTGGTGAAGAGTTCGCGCCCAAAGTCCTCGAGGCCTGGCGCGGTCGCAGGCATGCCAGTCGGCACCGAGCAGAAGCCGTTGAGCGCAAGCAACACGCCGCCAGTGAAGAGCGCAGCCATGGCGAGCGAACCCCATGCGACCGGGAACGGCCTGACCGCGTCCTCCCGCCGGCGCAACGTCAGCATGACCGTGAAGAGCGTCAGCACCGCCACCGCGCCCGCGTAGACGAGCACCTGGACGAGCGCCAGAAACTCGGCGCCGAGAGCGAGGTAGATCCCGGCGGTCGCCAGCATGACCTCGAGCAGCCAGACCGTGGCGTGCACGACATTGCGCGTGGACATCATCGAGATCGCGCCGTAGAGCGCGGCGAATGCGAGAAGGTAGAACGCCACGGTGGGAAGCGTCTGGCTCATGAGGCGTCACCGCCCCCCGCGGTCTCGGCGTTCAGCGCGGGCCCGGCGTTCAGCGCGGGCTCGGCGGCCGTGGCCGCACCCTTCTCCGCCTTGTGGCGCGCATTCGTGGCCGCGTCCACATCCACGAGCAGGTTCTCCGCAAGTGCTGCGGGGTCGATCACCGCGAGTTCATACTCGTGGCTCATCATGATGGCGTCGAACGGACACGCCTCCACGCACAGGCCGCACATCATACAGGCGCCGACCTCGTACCCGAACGCCTCGATATGCTTGACCTTGTCCTCGCGCGACTCCAGATCGATCGACAGGATATGGTCCGGACACACGCGCACGCACGTCATGCACGCGGTGCACCGGGGTGAGCCGTCGTCGAAGTATGTGGGCCGCACCGCCCAGCGCGAGCGCTCGGGCAACTCGAGCTTCTCGTACGGATACTGCACCGTGATGGGCCCGCGCATCGCATTCTTCAGGCTCAACCGCAGCCCGTTGATGAGTCCCTTACCCCACATCACCAACTCACCGCCCCGTTGAACAGCGGCACGATGAGCTTGTCCACCACGCCGGTGAGCACGATCATCACGAGTGCGGCGGGGATCAGACGCTTCCAGCCGAGGTCCATGAGCTGGTCGATACGCACGCGCGGATACGTTCCACGTATCCACCACATGAGCACGATGCCAAGATACGTCTTGAGCATGAACACCGTCGGAGCCAACACCGGCACCGCCTCGTACCAGCTCATCGGGATCCACGGCACGAGCCAGCCACCGAAGAACAGCGTCACACCCAGCGCGGACATCACGAAGGTGTTGGAGAACTCGGAGAGGTAGATGAGGCCGAACTTCATGGCCGAGTAGTCGGCGCCGAATCCCGCGACGAGCTCCGACTCGGCCTCCGACATGTCGAACGGCGTCTGGTTCACCTCGATGAGCGAGGCGATGACGAAGATGAGGAACGTCGGCCAGATGAGCGGGTTTGTGATGAACCAGCGCGGGATGACCGATAGCCAGGTACCCGCCTGCGCGTCGACGATGCCGCCGAGGTCCGTGGTTCCCGCCAGCATGACGACAGGCAGCGCCGAGAGGAGCAGCGGCACCTCATAGGCGATCTGCATCGCGGCAGAGCGCATGCCACCCAGGAGGCCCCACTTGTTACCCGACGACCATCCCGCGAGCAGGATGCCGATCGGTACCACCGAGAGAACCGCGAAGGTGAAGAGCAGCCCGGTCTCGAGCGATGTGGCCTTGAGCGTGTCGGAGAACGGCAGCGCGAGGTACGCCATGAACGACGGCACGAACACGATCATCGGTGCGAGGAAGAACAGCGCCTTGTCCGCCAGGCGCGGTGTGAGGTCCTCCTTGGTGAGCAGCTTGATGACGTCGTTCATCGTCTGCAGGATGCCGTGCGGACCCACGTGCATCGGGCCGAGGCGGATGTGCAGGTGCCCGAGCACCTTGCGGAGCAGGTAGATCATGAAGACGCCGTTGGTGAGCATGAGTGCGATGATCGAGACGAGCTTCACGACGACGGCGAGCGTGGGACTCATCGGTCCACCTCCCCGAGCATGATGTCGGCGGAGCCGATCATGATGCAGCCGTCCGCAAGCAGATAGCCCGGCATCAGGTCCTCGAGTGCTTGCAGCGCGTAGAGCGAGGGGCCGTGGTAGTGCATGCGATACGGTGACGTGCCGCCATCGGTGACCAGGTGGATGCCTACCTCGCCGCGCGCGGACTCGACCGACGCGTAGACTTCACCCGCCGGAGGCTTGAGGACCTTGGGTACCTTGGCGGTGTACCCGCCCTCGGGCATCCCCTCGATGCACTGGCGGATGATGCGACTCGACTGCCTCATCTCCTCCATGCGCACACTGAACCGGTCCATGGCGTCGCCGGTGACGCCGAGCGGCACGTCGAAGATCATCTCGTCGTACGCGTCGTACGGCCGCCTCTTGCGCAGGTCGAAGTCCACGCCCGACGCGCGCAGGTTGGGACCCGTGAGACCGAACGCGAGCGCCATCTCGGCATCGATCACACCAATGCCGTCGAGGCGCGCCTGGAATATCTCGTTGCCCGCGAGGATCGCGTCGTGTTCGTCCACGTACGTATCGAAGGCATCACAGAACTCGCGGATCTTCGCCTCGATGCTCACCGGGAGATCGGCCACCACGCCACCGGGGCGTACGTAGTTGAACATCATGCGCGCACCGCTCACCGCCTCGAGGATGTCGAGCAGCGACTCGCGATCACGCATCGCGTACAGGAAGGGCCCCATCGCGCCGGTGTCGAGCCCCATCGTGCCGTACCAAAGCAGGTGGGTGGCGATCCGGTTGAGCTCGGCCATCATCACGCGGATCCACCGCGCGCGGCGCGGGACCTCGATCTCCATCAGCTGCTCCACCGCGAGCGCCACGGCGGTCTCGCCCATGATGCCCGAGACATAGTCGCCCCGGTCCATGAGCGTGCCGAGAGCATCGAACCGGCGGTGCTCGGCCAGCTTCTCGATACCCCGGTGCAGGTAGCCGAGGGTGACCTCGGCGTTCTTGACCTCTTCGCCGTCGAGCTCCACGAGCATGCGCAGGACACCGTGCGTGGACGGGTGCTGCGGGCCCATGTTGACGATGAGGTGCTCGGTGGCCAGGTCGTCGACGCCGGTGGGCGCCCGGCGGATGCCGGCCGGCGGCACGCCGGGGTCGTGCATGCCCTCGGCGAGCAGCCCGACGGTCACGATGTCGTCGCGCGCGTCGCTCACCGGTTCTTCACCTCCTCGACGCTGCGGATCGGAACGTCCTTGCGCAGCAGCGGAGGGATGCCGTCGGTGGTGAAAAGCCGCTTCGGGTTGGGGTGGCCGGCCAGGCGCAGACCGAGGAGCTCGGCGGTCTCGCGCTCGGGCATCAGCGCCGAAGCGTAGATGTTCCACGCCGAGTGGATCTCGGCGTCGTACGGCACGGTCGTCTTGAGGTACGCCTCACAGTCCATCGAGTAGGAACGCAGCCGCCATGTGAGCTCGATGGCCTCGCCGGTATCCATGCCATCGAAGTCCACAAGCGACTCGTAACCGTCCGCCCTGAAAGCCGCCAGCGCGTCGATGGCGTCGGCGGCCTGCACGCGCGCGACCGTCCCGAGGAGGACCGTGTCCACCTCGGCGTCCACGCCGCTTCCCGCCAGAAGCGTCCTAATCTCGTTCGCGTCGGGCAGCAAGTCGCTCCTCCGTCTTCGCTCTGATCTTCTTACGGAGCTCGATGAACGCGTACTGGACCGACTCGGGCCGCGGAGGGCAGCCGGGGATGTAGACGTCCACCGGGATCACCTTGTCCACGCCCATGACCACGTTGGGGTACTCGCGGAACGGGCCGCCAGTTGATGCACAGGCGCCCATGGCGACAACCCAGCGCGGCTCGGGCATCTGCTCGTACAGGCGGCGCACGGTGTCGGCCATCTTCACGTTCACGGTACCGGCGACGATCATCACGTCGGCCTGGCGCGGGGAGTTGCGGAAGAACACGCCCGAGCGGTCGAAGTCGAACCGCGGGCCCGACGCGCTCATGAGACCTTCGATCGCGCAGCACGCGATGCCGAAGGAGATGTACCAGAGGCTGTTGGTGCGCGCGAGGTCGAAGAGCTGCTCGCTCCTGATGAACAGCAGCGAGTTCTCGCCGGTGAGACGGTCTAGCGCCATCTGAGCGCCCCCTCCTTCCAGGCATAGCCGAGGCCCGCTGCGAGAATGGCGATGAAGACGACCATCTCCACCAGGATGAAGACGCCGATGTTCCCAAAGGCGACGGCCCACGGGTACAGGAAGACAGTCTCGATGTCGAAGACGACGAAGAGCAGCGCGTAGACGTAATAGCCGACGCGGAACTGCACCCAGGATGGGCCGATCGGCTCGGACCCGCACTCGTACGGCTCGAGACGGTCCGGCGAGTTTGCGCTCTTGGGCGACAGCAGGTTTGAGACCCACACGACGAGCACCACGAAGGCGGCGCCGAACAGCACGAACGCGCCAACTGCCAGATGGTCCATCGCAGCAGACTCCACGCGCGCTCGCCTCCTTCCCGCCCTCGCGATCGGCGCCTGCCGCTACGCGGCCGCGCCCGGGATACGAACACGCCCTCTCTCCGGAGCTAGCCTACACTGGCCGAGGGCGCGTCGCGACAAAGTAACACGAGTTACATTGTCATGCAAGCGGTACCCCCCGGGGGTATGCGATGCTCCGCTACTGCAGCGCCTGGAGCGCCTGGGACCGGGCGGTGATGCTCAACGCACCCGTGCCTCCGAGGAAGCGTACGGAGGAAACGTCCGCGCGATGTGTGAGAAGCGCATCAGCCACCACAGGGTCGAGCGCGCCCGGCGGTGACAGCAGCAGCACGCTCCCCAGCCGGCCCTGCATCGCTCCACCGGCAAGGGCATCGGGGAAGTCCTGGCCGGTCGTGATGGCAAGGCCGTCCCACTCAAGCCCCGCGAGCTGCACCCCATGCTCCGCGACGGCTACCGCGGTGGAGTAGCGGGTGCTCCCCGATATCCGGTCCGCGAACATCGCCCCGAGCGCCGCTTGATACGCATCAGAGACCGCTCCCCCTCCCCCGAGGATGAACACGTTGCTCGCCCCATCGGCGCTCAGGGTTGCCGCAAGGGCAGTGGCGTTGGCGGGATCGGGGTGCGCCAGGTAGATCGGCCAGCCGAGAGAAGCCGCCAAGGGCGACGCACCGAGCGCGTCCGGGAATCCGGCGCCGGTGGCGATGAACGCACCGCCGTCGTAGCTCGAGCCCAGGAGGCGGATCGTCTCGTCGGCTATCGCACGCGCGGTCGCGTAGCGGTCGGCACCCGCGATGCGCTGCACGCTCTGCACACCCGGGACCCGTGCGAGCGCCGTGACCACGGTCGGCGACACCGCGCCGGTGCCACCCAGCACGACGACGCGTGTGGCGCCCAGGCGGACGATCTCGGCGGCCACGGCCGGCGAGAGCTGCGTCGGCGGGGTGAGCAGGATCGGTGCGTCGAGCACGCCGGCGAGCGCGGAGCCTCCAAGCGCGTCCGGCCAGTTGAACGCCGTGGCGATCACCACCGTGCTCGCGTGATCGGGAAAGGCCTGCTTCGAGGCGGCGATGGCGGTAGCGATACGATCGGCGCCCGCCACCTCAGTGACCGCGATCGACGACGGTACGACCGTAGTCTCAAGCGTGTAGGGGCCGGAGCCGTCGTAAGCGTATACGTCCACATAGTACGTGCCGCTCACCCCGGCGGTGTACGTGAGGGTCTCGGCCGAGGTCCCCTCGGTAAGCGACCACGCTACGTAGCCCTCATCGAGCACGCTCTTCGCACCGGGAGCGCACAGGAAGAGGTCGAAATCATCGCCAGAACCGGGCATCTCGTGGGCGAGCGTAAGCGTGACGGTGTCGCCGGCCTCGAGCGTGAGCGGCAGCACGTCGTCCGTGTCGACCAACCAGTTGAGCAGGCTCGAGTAGGCGCCGCTCTGCAGCGGGGCACCGAGCGTTGCGCCGGGGATATCATCATCGTCGCCGTCATCCGCCGACCAATGCAGCTCGTAGTCGTAGCGCATGTCCGTCGCCGGACGCGGCACCTCAAGGCTGTAGACACCATCGGCAGGTGCCGTGTACCGCAGCACATGGGCGAAGTATCCCGGGCTGTACGTGTCGGACACCGATGAGATCGCAAGGAATGGGTCGATGGCCGGATTCACGGCAGCGGGGCCGAACAGGCGCAGCGGTGCAGCCGCCCATGGGTCCCACCACAGCGCCGCCTCGAGCGTCTCACCGGCGTACAGATACACCTGGTAGAAGTCGCGGACATCGGTGGGGTACTCGGCGGCATCGAAGTGGCCGATGGCGGCAGTCTCGGAGAGCGCGTAGCCCGGAAGCGTGTCGCCCTCGTCGGCGTATGCGGGAGTCGCAGGCAGCACGAGTACAAGGAGCGTAGCGAGCACCAGAGCCTGAACTCCACGCGAACCTCGCAGCAAGTGCGCCACCTTCTTCATCGTTCGGAACACCCCACCGTCTCGTTGGGATCGGAGCACCGGCCAATCGTACACCGGAAGGAAAACGAAAGCGGGGACCGGAGTCCCCGCTACTGGTTCTGTGGAGCCGACGAGCGGATTCGAACCGCTGACCTGCGCATTACGAGTGC
>JAFGAG010000069.1 GCA_016933785.1 Coriobacteriia bacterium
AAGCCGACGCTCTACCGGTTCAGCAAGCCGACGGACGAGAGCTTCCCCTATATGCTCGGGCTGTTCTCCCCTGTTCCTCCTCGATGTCGGGCTTCAATCACCCACGAGGATGGAGCGGTGGCCGCCCCTTTGTCAGGCAGCCATCGGAGCTTCGTACACCACTACCGGGGACGCTAACATCCCCGGCCAGGCGCTACATGTCGGTGGAGTCGATCGAAGCCGCGATGCGTCCGGCACTGACGCTCGAGGAAGGGGGCGATCAGCAGGTGGTGCCATGGTCGGCTGAAGTGAAGGACGGATACAGCGAAGGGCTTCGTACACCACTTGACGGGACGCGAATCACAGTGGTTGTCCACAAACTCGATCCGCGGCACGTCAACCGGGCGATCAAGACCGCTTTCCCCGAGCCTGCAGACGCCGCCGCACTGTTCGAGCTGCTCCATGCAGGCAGGATCGACGAGCTGCTCGATGTGCTCGCGTTGCGCCTGGAGACCGGGTACGGCGACGAGGGCAAGGGATACGAACCTCGCTCAGGGCACCTGATGCCGTTCTCGACGCGGCAGCAGTCGTTGACGATGTTCGATCCTCTGTACTGAAGGCAGACCCCCAAGAGAGAATCCTCACGCGCTCGCCGCGCTTCTTGTCAACACCGCGCCCTTCCATCACAGTACGCTGAGGACGGAGCAGCATCTCGTCGGCCAGGGGGTCAGGGTTGTCCGAGAACGCGCGACAGGGCGCGGGTGCATCCGGGCGCCCGAGCGGCATCAAGGTGTGGTGGCTGGCCGCCCGGCCCAGGACACTCCCGGCCGCCATGTCGGGCGTCTTCGCGGGAAGCGCCCTAGCATGGCTGGACGGAGGGTTCCAGCCGGGACCCGCGCTGGCGGCGTTCGCAATCGCGCTCCTGCTGCAGGTCGGCAGCAACCTCGCCAACGACGTCTACGACGACGAGCGCGGGGCGGACACGGCCGAACGACTCGGCCCGCAGCGAGCGACGCAGTCGGGATGGCTCACGCGGGGGCAAGTGAAGCGGGGCATGGCGGTCGTCTTCGCGACCGCCTTCGCGCTCGGCCTCTACCTCACCTGGGTTCGCGGCTGGCTCGTGCTGGTCATCGGGATCGCCGCAATCGTCTCAGCCATCGCCTACACGGGCGGTCCTTACCCGCTGGGCTACCACGGCCTCGGCGAGCTCTTCGTGTTCATCTTCTTCGGGCCTGCGGCGGTCGTCGGCACGTACTGGGTGCAGGCCGGGGCTACCTCACTGCCGGTATGGGTCATCTCGGTGGCGATCGGGCTGCTCATCACGGCCATCCTGGTCGTCAACAACCTCCGCGACATCGAGCAGGACCGGGCAGCGGGCAAGAACACGCTGACGGTGCGTATCGGCGCTCGGGCGACGATGTTCGAGTGGATTGCCGTCGTCGCGGCACCGTACCTCATCGTTGTGGCGGGGGTGGTCGTTCGCCTGTACGGCCCCGGGGCCCTCGCGTCCTTCCTATCGCTGCCGCTGGCATTCAGGACCGGTCGCATCGTGTTCACGCGGACGGGGACGGCGCTCAACGAGGCTCTGGCGATGACGGGGCGGCTGGCGCTCGCGTTCAGTGCGCTCTTCTCGGCGGGGGTCGTCCTCGTGCGAGCACTGGCGTAGAGGAAGGATGGACCGAGCGCATGCCGACGATCTTCAGCAAGACGGAACTGGTCGACAGGCCCGCCTTCGATATCTACTGCGGACTGGAGGCGGATTACCCCGAGAAGTTCCTCTACATCGAGAAGGACGGCCGCATCAAGGTCATTGGGCTGGGGTGCCTCTACGCCGAGGAGACATTCGAGTCCCTTCCACTGAAGCTGGAAGGACGCGTCAAGAGGAGCCCCGTCCTCTTCGCAGCAGGCCTCTTCGACCCCGAGGACTCCAGGCCGAAGAACCCTCTCTTCCATGCGCTGGAGGGCGCCGCCTACGTGCTACCGCAGCTCGTGCTGATCGAGCAAGGCGGGAGGACGTACGCCCAGATCAACGACACGAACCCGGTCACGGCGAGCCCATCCGAGGTCGTCTCGGCGGCTCCGGAGCCATGCGACCTGGTCGGGCGCGACATCGACTACGCACTGATACCCGACAGCAGGCAGGCATGGTTCGCCAACGTCGACGAGGCGCTCCGCCGGATCCGCGCGCACGAGCTCGACAAGATGGTGCTGGCCCGCGAGCTGAGGGCCGAGACGGGCTCCACCTTCACGTCGCGCGACATGGTGGTGAACCTCATCGCCTCCGGGATACCCGGCACGCTCTTCCTGCATCAGGTGAACGGCGCGTTCTTCATAGGCTCCACCCCGGAGCTGCTGGTGCGCAAGGAGGGCAACACCATCACCACGATGTGCCTGGCGGGCACGACTCCCATCGGCGAGTCCGAGGAGGAACGCGTGAAGGCCGCGCTGTGGCTGCTGAACGACCCGAAGAACCTCAGAGAGCACGCGTACGTTGCGGACCATCTGCACGGATGCCTCGACGAGGTCTGCTCGAAGGTGCGCATGCCGGAGGGGCCGAGCGTACTCACGCTCAAGCACCTGCAGCATCTGTGCACCCCGGTGACGGCGAAGGTTCCCAGGAACGTCTCGCTCATCGAGCTGAGGGACAGACTTCACCCCACGCCCGCGCTGGCCGGAAGTCCCGTCGATGAGGCGAAGGCGGCCATCCGGGAGATGGAGGACTTCAACCGCGGCTTCTACGGAGGCACGTTCGGCTACCTCGACCTGGACGGGAACGGGGAGTTCTCCGTCGCGATCCGTTCCGGTGTCTTCGGCGAGGACCACGGGTACGTCTACGCAGGTTGCGGTATCGTCGAGGGGAGCGATCCGGCATCGGAGTACGACGAGATAGAGGTGAAGTTGAAGACGGTCCTCTCCGCCTTCCAGCGTCCCGAGGGGGGACGCAGTTGTGGGTAGCGTCCCTTGGAGCGTGTTTCTCGGCGCCTTCGTCGACGAGCTGCTCAGACTCGGCGTGGAGGACGTCGTGGTCTCGCCGGGCTCTCGGTCCACCCCGCTGGCCATGGTGTTCGACCGCAGCGACTTCCGCGTGCGAGTCGACGTCGACGAGCGCGGCGCCGCCTTCTTCGCGCTGGGGCTGGCCAAGGCGTCCCGCCTCCCGGTGTGCCTCGTGTGCACCTCCGGGACCGCGGCCGCCAACTACTACCCCGCGATCTGCGAGGCGTTCGCGGCGCGCGTGCCCTTGCTGGTGCTAACGGCCGACAGGCCCCACACGATGCGCGGGCTGGGGGCGACCCAGACGACCGATCAGCTGAAGATGTACGGGGACATGACCGCGTTCTTCCACGAGATGCCCCTGCCCGACGGCTCTCCCGAGAAGATCGCCTTCGCTCGGCAGATCGCCCGGGAAAGCGTGATCCGCGCGACGGGGACGCCGATGGGTGTCGCGCATCTCAACTTCCCGTTCGCCGAGCCGCTCGTACCGGACCTCTCGGTGCCCGAGCTCTTCTCGGCGGGAAGGGCAGCGGAGGCGCCGGTGCTGTTGCGGCCGCGACGCTCGCTCCAGCCTGAGATCGTCGAGCGGCTGAACACAGCGATCGCCGGCAAGCGCGGCGTCATCCTGTGCGGCGAGGGCGACTACCCGCCGGAGATCCTTGGTCTGGCGAAGCGGCTGGGCTTCCCGGTCCTGGCCGACCCGCTCTCCAACCTTCGCCGCTTCACCGACGCCGCGATCGTCGACAACTACGACAACGTCTTCCGCCGAGAAGACATGCCGCCCATAGAGGCGGTCGTCCGCTTCGGCCAGTACCCTGTCTCGAAGGCGTGCTTCAGCAAGCTCAACTCGCTGAGACCCCTCACCGTCGTCGTGGACGAGGTCGAATCGCGCGACTTCAACCATCTGACCGACGTCTTCGTGGCCGCCGAGTCCGCGGACTTCATCCTGGCGTCCGGAGAGCTGCGCAACGACATCGGGAGCGAGTACCTGGAGACGTGGGCGGCGCTCAACGACCGGGAGCGCTCCAAGATCGAGGGGGCTCGGGAGGACAGCGGGTGCGAGGGGCGCTACGTCATGCCTCTGATCGACGGCATCCGGGAGGGCTCGTTGCTCTTCTCGGCAAACAGCATGGCGATCCGCTATCTCGACACGTTCTATCTGAAGGCCGAGAAGGCGCTCCACGTCATGTGCAACCGGGGGCTCAACGGCATCGACGGCACGCTGTCGACCGCACTGGGCGCGGCGCAACGCTTCGAGACCTCCACGCTGCTGACGGGCGACTTGGCGTTCCTGCACGACATCAACGCGCTCTACCTTCGCCGGGAGCTGGACACGAACCTGACGGTGGTGCTTCTGAACAACAACGGCGGAGGGATCTTCGAGATGCTGCCGCAGAAGTCGGACGAGCCCTATTTCGAGCGGCTCTTCCTGACTCCGCACGGCGCCGACTTCTCCGCCATCGCGGCCGGCTTCGGGGTGCCGCACGTGCGCGTGAGCGACCCTGAGGGATTCGCCGAGGCATACCGGGACGCGCAGTCGCGGCCGGGCATCGAGATCATCGAGGTCCGCACGGCGCTCTCCGACGTAAAAGAGTGCTACGTCCGGTACTGCTGAGGCGCCGGCGATGAAGACCGAGATCCTCGGCGACCGCTACCATTACGAGACCTTCGGGGACCCGTCCGGGCAGCCGGTGATCTTCCTTCACGGCTTCTCGCAGTCCTCGGCCACCTGGCACCCGGTGAGGGATGCGCTCCTGGGCGACCCTGCCGGCGCGGGCTTGCGTCTGGTGTTCCTCGATCTCATCGGGCACGGAGAGAGCGACAAGCCGGCCGACGACGGGCCTTACGCGATGGTACACGTCATCGACTCGCTCGAAGGATTCCGACGGGAGCTGGGTGCGGGTCGCGTGCACCTCGTCGGGTACTCGATGGGCGGCAGGATCGCGCTGGCGCACGCGGTGCGGTACCCGGATGCGCTCCGGTCGCTGGTGCTGGAGAGCGCGTCGTTCGGCCCGCGCACCCGGGCCGAACGCGAGGCGATGCTGGAGCGCGACCGCGCGCTCGCCGAGAAGCTCCTCCGATCGACGCCGGAGGAGTTCGCTGAGTGGTGGGACGAGACGCCCGTGCTCACAAGCCAGCGCGAGCTGCCGGCCGCGCTCCGCCGGGCGGAAGGCACCATGCGCCGCGCGAACGACATGGCCGCGCTGGCACGCGCCGTTCTCGGCGGAGGGCAGGGTGCGATGAAAGACTTGCGCGACGCCGCCTCGGGGCTGCCGGTGCCCGCGCTGTACCTGGTGGGGAGGAAGGACGAGAGGTACTCGACAATCGCCGCGGAGGCGCAGTCCGAATGGGGCCTTGATGTCAGACGCTTCCCGACGGGTCATAATGTCCACCTGGAGATGCCGGAGGAATACGCGCGGACCCTGCTGGGTTTCTTCGCGCGAACGCCGTGGTCAGAACGTTCGAGATAGGAGCACGATGAGCGCCGTCACGTGGGTCGAAGGCAAGAAGTACGAGGAGATCCTCTACCACACGCACGAGGGCATCGCGAAGATCACCATCAACCGCCCCGAGCGCCGTAACGCGTTCACGCCGCTGACGGTGATGGAGATGTACGACGCATTCACCGTCGCGCGCGAGGACGACAGCGTTGGCGTCATCATCCTGACCGGCGCGAATCACGGACAGGATGCCGAGAAGGAGGCTTTCTGCTCGGGCGGCGACCAGAAGGTGCGCGGGTCCGGAGGCTACGTCGGGGCCGACAACATCCCGAGGCTCAACGTGCTCGACCTGCAGCGGCTCATCAGGGTCGTCCCGAAGCCGGTTGTGGCGATGGTGAACGGCTATGCCATCGGGGGCGGGCACGTGCTCCACGTGCTCTGCGACCTCTCGATTGCCGCCGAGACGGCGAAGTTCGGCCAGAGCGGGCCTCGCGTCGGCAGCTTCGACGCTGGCTACGGCGCAGGGTACCTGGCGCGGATCGTGGGCCACAAGAAGGCCAAGGAGATCTGGTTCCTGTGCCGCCAGTACACGGCGGCGGAGGCACGGGACATGGGGCTCGTCAACGCGGTCGTGCCCTTCGAGAAGCTGGAGGAGGAGACGATCCAGTGGTGTCGCGAGATGCTCACCCTCTCGCCGACAGCGCTGCGGTTCCTCAAAGCGGCGTTCAATGCGGACACCGACGGGCTGGCGGGCATCCAGCAGCTGGCTGGGGACGCGACGCTCCTGTACTACACCACCGACGAGGCCAGGGAAGGCCGCGACGCATTCAAGGAGAAGCGCGAGCCGGACTTCTCGAAGTACCCGAAGTTCCCGTAGGGAGCGAGCATGCTGCACGAGTTGCTGGAGGACCGCGCCGCCACCGACGGCGACCGCACCTTCTTCCGCTTCGGCGAAACCTCCCACACCTTCCTAGGAACCCGCGACCGCAGCGCCGAGCTCGCGGAGCGGCTGTACGGATGGGGGGTCCGGCCGGGCGACCGGCTGGTGGTGGATCTGCCCAACGCCGACAGCTTCGTCTTCCTGCTCTTCGCCGGCTCGATGCTGGGTGTCTCGTTCTTCGTGCTGAACCACCGGCTGACAGCCGCGAAGAAGGCCGAGCTCCTGGAGGGTTTCGACGTCAGAGCGACGGTCGACGAGGCGTTCATCGACGCCCTGGCGGAGGTCACGCCTGCGGCCTACGAGGCCCCGGTCGCCGCGGGCGGCGACGGCTTCATCCGGATGTTCACCTCAGGCACATCGGGTACTCCGAAGGCCGCGTGCCTGACGCATGCGAATCTGCTGGCGGCGGCCCGCTCGTCCGCATCCTTCTTCATGCGGCCGCGGAAGGGCTGCTGGCAGCTGGCGCTGCCGATGTTCCACGTCGGTGGATCGCTGATCGTGCTGCGTTCACTGGTTAACGGATCACCGTTCATCCTCTACGACCGATTCGACGCGGATGCCGTGCTCGCGGACGTGGCGAGCGGGGAGGCCACGCACGTCTCGGTGGTCGACAAGACGTTGCGAGACTCACTTGCCGCCGACAAGGAGCTGATGAGCCGCTACGAGGTCATCCTGCTGGGCGGAGGTCCCGCCAACGAAGTGACGCTGCTGGACGCGGCGGGGACCAGCGTGTACGCGAGCTACGGGATGACCGAGACATGCGCGACCGTCGCGGCCGCCGCACCGGGCGAGCACGACCACGGGATGACCGCCTTGCCCGGCTATGAGCTGTGCGTCCTGGAGCCCGACGTCGACGGCGTCGGCGAAATCGCTGTGGCCGGTCCCGCGGTCTTCGCGGGATACGACCGGCGGGAGGGGGAGATCGCAGGGGCCGACCCGTTCGTCGACGGCTACTTCCGTACTGGCGACGTTGGGCGCATCGCCGACGGGCGGTTGCTCGTGCGGGAGCGGATGACCGACCTCTTCATCTCGGGCGGCGAGAACGTCTACCCGCGAGAGATCGAGCACGAGATCCTGGCGGTCGACGGCGTCGAGGAGGCCGCCGTCATAGGCGTGGAGGATCCCGAGTGGGGGCGGCGGCCGGTCGCCTTCGCGTCCGGGCCGGATGGCGATCGGAATCGCATAGTGGCGCGGCTGGACGAGCGGCTTTCCCGCTTCCAGCGACCCGACGCCATCTTCATGCTTGACGAGTTGCCGAAGGCCGGGATCGGGAAGACCGACCGAGCGGCCCTGGCCGAGTTCTACGAGAACCGGCTCCAGGTCGAGCGTGTGAACCTTTACCGCATCTCGCAGCCTCTGAAGACGCCCTTCCGCACCAGTCAGGGCGTGATGACGGAGCGCGAGTCAGTGATCGTCGAGGTGATCGACCACCTCGGCCGCGCGGGCTACGCAGAGGACGTCGCCTTCTCCACGCCCTGGTACACCGCCGAGACGGTCGACACCACGATCGCGGCGCTCAGGGAACACCTCATCCCTGCCGTGATGCGTTCGCCGTACCTGCACCCGGACGAGGTCTTCCCCTCGCTGGCCGGACTGGGCGGCAACCTCATGGCGAAGGGCGCCCTCGAGCCGGCCTGCTGGGACCTGTACGGTCGGATCATCGGGGTGGCGATGCCGGAGCTGCTGGCGAAGTGGCTCGGTGTACCCACGGGCAGCCGGGCACCCGCCGGTGTGTCGCTGGGCATCATGCCGCTGGAGCGGACGCTCGAGGAGGTCGGCCGCTACGTCGCCAAGGGGTACCGGCGCATGAAGTTGAAGATCGCGTCCGGCGACGACGTGGATAGGGTGGCCGCCGTGAGGGCGGCCTACCCGGACCTGATGCTGATGGTCGACGCGAACCGAGGTTACTCGGCCGACGACGTCGAGGTCTTCAGGCGGCTAGACGGGCTGTGGCTCGTTTGCATCGAGGAGCCGATCGCCCACGCAGGAATCGAGGAGCTGAGCCGCTTCCAGGACGAGATCGAGACGCCCGTCTGCCTCGACGAGTCGATCGAGGCCGAGGAGGATCTCGCCGAGACGCTCACGTATCCGAACCTCAGGAACATCAACCTCAAGATCGGCAAGTTCGGAGGGGTGCTGCCCTCCTTGCGCCTGTACCGGCACTGTATGGAGGCCGGCATCACCCTGTGGCTCGGCGGAATGTACGAGACCGGTGTGTCCAAGTACCTGCATGCCCAGTTCGAGACGCTGCCCGGGTTCACGATCCCCGGCGACATCTCGGAGTCCGAGAGGTACTTCGAGCGCGACATCGTGCTCCCGCCCGTCCTCGCCGAGAACGGCGACATCGTCCTGCCAAAGGGCGCGGGACTCGGGTTCGATGTAGACTTCGTGCGCATCGATGAGCTGCTTGTGGAGAAGATCGAGGTGAGCCGAGATGGAGACTAAGGGCACGCTACTCGAGGCCCTTGGCATCGAGGTGGTCAGCGTCGCCAAGGACAAGGTCGTCGCGACGATGCCGGTCGACGAGCGAACCATGCAGCCGTTCGGCTATCTCCACGGAGGCGCCACCGCCGCGCTGCTCGAGACCGTCGCCAGCATCGCCTCGACCGCGAACGCCGACCTGGCAACGCAGGACGTCTTCGGAGTCGAGCTTTGTATCCGGCACGTCAAGAGCCCACGCGAGCGGACCGTGACCGGCACTGCCACACCCCATCTGCTGGAGGCGCACAAGCACGTCTGGGACGTCGAGTGCCGCGACGACTCCGGTGAGCTGCTCTCCAGCGGGACCTGCGCTGTCAGGATCGTGCCCAAGGCCGGACGATAGTCCTTCCGGCCAGGGCGTCCGTTTACTCCTCGAGCTGTGAAGCGAGTACGCATGGAAGACGCGCCGCTATCGATCGACGTCGTGCCGCGGGCTTCACGGTATCCGAACCGATGGCGTCGGAAAGTGAGAGACTGAGTCGGATACTGCCGCACATTGCCAGCGGCGTTTTTGAAGTACAGGTGGCGCGCTCGATGTACCAAGGTCCGCAGGGAGCCGGTTTGGACCGAAGCTGTCTCTGCAACCCGCATCGGCGCCACTAGAGTGCCGGTTCGAGGAAACTGGACAAGCTGGCCAAGGTAGCTCTTGTCTGTACGATCAGGGGTCGGTGATGGCGAGCGGGGGCCGACGACGGTGAGAGTCCGAGACCAGGGTCCAGATGAACCGAAGGGGGGTCCCGTTGGAGATGAAGAAGTGGCTGCTCGAGTCCCGGCCGCAGTTCCTCATGCTGGCCGTCGTGCTGGTGCTCCATGGCTCGGCGCTGACGTACTGGCAGGGAGCGTTCAGCTGGGTGAGGTTCCTCCTGGCGCTTGCCGGTCTGATGCTCATGCACGGCAGCGTCAACATGCTCAACGACTGGCACGACTACCAGAAGAGCGGGATTGACAAGGTTATCCGGCAGACTCCCTTCTCGGGAGGAAGCGGACAGCTGCCGAGAGGGGAGATGACGCCTCGCGAGGCCCTGATCGAAGGCATCGTGTGGCTCTCCATGGGCGCGGCGATTGGATTCTACCTGGCATGGGACCTGTTCCGGCAGCAGCCTGGTGGCGGCTGGCCGCTCCTGGCGATCGGGCTTGCCGGCGTGTTCATCATCGCCATCTACACCCCGGTGGCCCTGAGGATCGGCATCGGGGAGGTCCTCGCCGGTGCCGGGCTGGGGCTGATGCCCGTGCTTGGCGTCTACTATCTGCACACCTTGGGGCTCAACGCCGCCGCTTGGTGGTCGGCTCTGCCGTCGTTCTTCCTGACGTACAACCTGCTGTTCCTCAACGAGTTCCCTGACTGGCAGGCCGACAAGGCAGGCAACCGCAAGCACGTGGTCATCCTTCTCGGCCCGAAGACCGCGCGATGGTGGTACATCGTCATCGAGCTGGCGGCCTTTGGCGCCATCGTCGTCGGCGTGGTGCTGGGCGTGCTCACCCCATGGGCGCTGCTCGGTTTGGGCGGACTGGTGCCCGCCGTCCAGGCGATAAGGGGGGCGCTGGCGAACTACGACAGGTTCGAGGAGCTCTTCCCGGCCATGGGGGCGAACGTCATGGCCGTGCTCGCGACGAACGCGCTCTTGGCGGTCGGCTATCTTGTCGCCGCGCTTCTCGGCTAGGCCGTCCTATCCCCGAGTAGTCGCGACACCTCGGGACTCATTGTCGCTTTAGGTGAGGCGGCGCATCCTGTCTGTTTGAGGGTCCAATCTCGAACAGAAGGAGCGCCGCCAAAGCCCGCCGCAAGCACCGCTCACTGAAAGCCATCGAGGACGATCGCGTCAGACGGTTCTCACCGCAGCAGGTGCTTGGCCGCCATAATCAGGAAGTCGCCGCGATGCTCGTGGCTTCCACATAATCGAGCCGACGTGGAGCCCGGGGCGTTTCAATCGCGGCGAAGCTCAACTCACGGCCGAGAAAGCGACTGGGCTTACGGACGCCGGAGGAATGCTATGCACGATCGTAGGAGGTCGCTTAGACGAGCGGTGTGTTGCGATTCGAACTTGAACTCAGGCGCGTCGCCAGGCTACTGCAACTCAGCACTTCCGCCGCGAAGGAAGATATCCTCGAAGACGGCACCCAGTGCTTGGGAAGCGTATCCGGACCGCCCGCGCACAGGCGCGACACCGTGCAGTGCATTGCATAAGAACACCTCGTCCGCCGCCTCAAGCTCGCGATACGGAATCGTGCGCTGCTCCACCGAACAGCCGCACTGCGAGGCGTTGTCGATGACGATACTCCGCGCGACGCCGTCGACCGCCGGCGGTGAAGGCGGGGTGAGCAACAGCCTGCCCGTTCGAATCCAGACACTCGCGGTCGCTCCATCGATCAAGTTGCCCCTCACATCACACAGGATCGCTTGATCGGCGCCCAAACCCCGGGCCTCTTCCTGCGCCCGGTCCCATAGCGAGCGGTCGAGCGGCTTGGCTGCGCCGCGTGGCAGCAACGGAATCGCGGACTCCACGCAAGAGACGGTCGGCCCTCCGGGGACGTCGAGAGAGGATGGGACGCCGCTCCGATCGACGTGTACGTCGCCGTTCGGTTCGACGGCGACAGCGAGCCTGCCAGACAATGACCCCCCGGATGCTGTGACGCGCATGACGTGCTCGCGTACCCGCGAGAGCACGGAGGAACCGCAGCCAGCGGCGGCCAGGCGCGCCAGATGCCGGGAGAGCAGTGGGACGCGACCGTGCACAACACGACACGTCTCTCGCAGCGCAGCATCCGGAAAGCCGTCGCCGACGAACGGTGACGCCTTGAGGGCGGTCTCCAGCCATTCGTCTGCTGCGTCCGAGTCCACGGTGATACCTCCGCCGGTGCCCCATCGCACGCACCCCTCGGAGTACTCCGCAGTCCGTATGAGTATCGAGGAGTCGAACTCCCCGGGAATCGAGATCGCCAAGGAGCCCGTGTAGGCGGCGCGGGAGGACTTCTCGAGGTCGGCGATCACGCCCATAGCGGCGATTTTGGGTGCCCCAGTGACCGATCCGCACGGGAAGGCCGACTCCAACAGCGCGCCGAGTGAGATTGGTGGTTGCAGGGAGCCGGTCACCGAAGACACCATTTGATGGCAGTAGGGCGTGGTCACGACTTCAAAGATCGGTTCGACCGTCACGGAACCGGGGCGGCAGACGCGACCCAGATCGTTACGCACAAGGTCGACGATCATCACGTGCTCGGCCCGTTCCTTCTCGGATCCCAAAAGATCCGCCACCATCGCGCGATCAAGAGGTCCCGGTACTCGCGGTCGCGTCCCCTTGATGGGATTGATGGTGGCGGAGTCCCCTGAGACGCGGACGAACCTCTCCGGCGAGGCGGAAACCACGATCTCTTCTGGCGTCGCCCAGAACGCACCCATGTCCGGATGGCAGCGGGACAGGAGGGCCGCGAACGCGGCTTCAGGAGACACGGCCGGGCGGCCGGTGATACGGCGCGTCAGATTGAGAACGTAGACATCGCCTGCGCAGATTGCATCGATGACTGAACGCACCGCCGCCCGGAACTCAGTGGCCGTCATATCTGACTCTGGGGCCTCGATGAGCGAAGCCTGGTACTCCGGTTCAAGTTCAGACGTGCCGCCAAGGGCAGGCACGTCCGTCGGATCGAGTGTGCCCCACACCCGCCAACCGTCGTCTTTCCGTACGACTCCGCCGGTGTAGAGAGCGAGTGTCGCCGACCCATCGTAGGGAACCAACGCTGCAGCGAGCTGCGGCTCGGAACCAGCGAAACACCCGAGTAGTCCGTCAGCAGCCTCCCGCAGTGTGAGCCCGTGCTGGATAGAACTGGGCGCCCACGTCACAAGTTCGAGGCCGCCGAACCATCCCCGATTCGAAGCAGGCGCGAGGGCCAGCGGCATCGTCTCGGCAGGGAGTGCGGCGAGGATCTCTGCGGCGCGGGTCGATGTCGGAGCAACGCAGCCATGAACGGGCAACACGGGACCACCTCCTGGGGCGGTCGCTGGATGCCCACATCCGGGCTGACATGCGACCCTATCCGACGCCAATCCTGTCAACTACGGGGCTGACGTGAACCTGAGTCGCCCCGTGTTCAGTGGAGTGAATCGCCCCGGGGTTAGTTGAGAATCGATTCCTTGGCTCCCACAGTATCGTTGGCGGCCTGCTCAAGCCAGTAGAGACCCTCGAACTCCGCCGGCGGGACCTCGCAGATCGGCTCGACCCCGAAGCGCTCGCGGTGCTCGTCGATGAACTCGACTACCTCTTCTGTTGGCGGTCGAGCTCCGCCCCGAAGAAAGCTGCGGCACTCTTGAGGATCTCGTTGGCGCGTTTCAGCTCACGGTTCTCGCGCTCGAGTTCCTTCATGCGGGCCCGCTCGTCAGTCGTCAGCCCGGGGCGCAAGCCCCCGTCCGTCTCGGCCCGCCTGACCCAGAGCCGAAGCGTTTCCGGACTCATCCCGAGCTTGCCGGAGATGGAGCGGATCGCAGCGTACTGCGTCCCATGCTCCTCGGTGTGCTCGAAGACCATCCGGACGGCCCGTTCACGCACTTCCTGTGGGTAACGCGTTCGTCTGTCCATGACCCCATCCTCTCAAACGATGGAGTCTCCGGGAAACCCGGGGCGATTCACCATGTATTTGGGCGACAAATCGGGCGACAAATCGGGGAGCCGCGCGATCCGTCCTGTTAGCCGTCAACCGCCGATTCCATCGTCTCGATCAACCCAGACATCACCGAGAAGGCGTACTGCCTGAACTGCTCGTCACCAAGGCCGGGGAGCGCCGTTGGCGGCTTCTGGTTGAGAAGCGCGTCGATACCGCTGGCCTCCGGGCCGTGGAACATCGCACTCAGGCTCTTGAGGCTCTTCTTGAACCAGGCTGGCTTCTGCGCGGCAAGGCGCTCGAGTTGCGCGTCGATCGCGCCTCGCCACTCCGGGAAGTTATCGAGCACGAAGAAGGTGTAGTAGAGGTCCTTCTCCGCTTTGAGCCGGTCCCGGCGATTCTTGAACACCAGCGACTTGTGGAAGATGAAGGCACCCGGCCTCGGGACGAGGATCGTCCAGTCGACGTCCCCGTCGGTCAGTCCGCCGAGATCCACAGGCCACGGGTCGTCGAGCATGAGCCCGACGTAGTGCAACTCCTGAGCCGTGAGATCCGGCTGCACCATGACCGCGGCCTCGGAGGAGCCTGGCGCGTCAGTTATGAACTCGATCTCCATGTCGTC
>JAFGAG010000070.1 GCA_016933785.1 Coriobacteriia bacterium
GACGGGCACGCTCACCCACGCCGAGGCGGCAAGGAGGGCGGCAAGGAGTGCCGCGGTCACGAGCGAGCGAGTTCGGGTGACGGGCACAGACGTCCTCCCAGCTGTAAACCACCTGATGCGAGTGGTTTACTCTAAAGGACGCGCAGGCAGCGCGTCAAAACGGCCGCCGTGGGTCCCGCAGCGTCACGTCTCCAGCCACCACGGTCATCATCGTCCCATGGTGGGCGACCACGAGCGCCCCGCGGTCGTCAACCGTCTCGGCCACGCCCCGCCCGATCACCGCACCGCTGGCGTCTCGCACGACCACCTCCCGTCCGGCGAGCACGAGCCGCTGCCGGTAGTCGTCAGCGATCGAGCCGAAGCCGCCGACTTGGAACGCACGGTACGCGCCGGCTATGCCATCGAGCGTGGCCGCCGCAACCTCGGCCACGCGCGTTGAGGGCGCCCACTCGCGCACGCATGCTGCGTCGTCGCGCCCAACGCCCGCCACGTTGAGCCCACAGCCGGCGACCATCCACTCCACCGTGTCGGCTTCAGCCGCCATCTCAACGAGCACGCCCGCGAGCTTTCTGCCGTCCGCGACGACGTCGTTCGGCCACTTGAGGCCCACGGGCACACCAAACCGTTCGAGAGCGCGTGCGACGCCGAGGGAGACCGCGAGCCCCACGGCCCCCATCGCGGCCGGCGCGAGCGCGGGCCGGAGCACCGTGGAGGCGTAGACACCGCCACCTGGTGACTCCCACGTCCTACCCAGCCGACCCCGACCGCCGGTCTGCCGTGCGGCCACGACGAGCGTGCCCGCGGGAGCGCCCGCGCGGGCGAGCCGCTTGGCGTCGTTGTTGGTGGAGGCCGTCTCCAGACCGCCCTCGCAGCCGACCCAGAGTGGATCGGTGAGAAGCGGGCAGACCTCCTCGGGAATGCAGATGTCGGGCGCTGAGACGAGCCGGTAGCCGGTGCGCGGAACAGCCTCTATCGCATAGCCGAGCTCGCGGAGCGCGTCGATGTGCTTGGCTACCGCCACCCGCGAGATGCCGAGCGCGCGCGCAAGCGCTTCGCCGGAGAGGCCATCTCCCCCTGCCGACGTGAGAGCGTGGGCGACAGCGGCCCTACGCGCCGGGCGCACCCACGTCACCGTCCTCGGGTGCTGCGGGATCCTCCTCGAACCCGCGCTCGAACTCGGCAGCATCCTCCTCGGCCTCGCGCTCCACCTCGGCTGCCTCGGCAAGCCGGTCGACCTTGCGAGCGATGAGCGTGTGCCGCCCCCAGAGCAGGAAGGCGATCATCGCAACGAGTACGAAGAAGCCGAACCACGTGAGGTTGCGGGCGATCTCAAGCGCGCGGTCGAAGTTCTCGGCGAAGATCCGGCCGAGCATGATCATAAGCGTGGTGTAGATGAGCGCGCCGATGAGCGTATAGAGCTCGAAAATCCACAGCCGCATGCGAGACGCACCCGCGATCACCGGCACGAAGTTCTTAAACCCGGCGGCGAAGCGCGAGACGAGCACCGTCTTGTTGCCGTGCAACTCGAAGTACTCCTCTGCCGCGGTGATGCGCTCCTCGTCGAAGAACTTCCCGCCCCAGCGCAGCAGCGCATCGCGCCCGCCGCGTCTGCCGAACCAGTACGACAGGTTGCTGCCGGTGAGCGTGCCCACGAGCGAGGACACACCGACGAGCCAGGGGTTCAGACCGCCCGCTTCGGAGACGAACCCAGCAGCCATCACCACCGTCTCGCCGGGCGTGAACGAGCCGATCACGAACAGGTTCTCCGAGATGGTGAAGCCGATGACAATGAGGTGACCCCACGTGTCGAGGGCTGCCAGGAACCAGTCGAGCGGCGCGAAGCCGGTCTGCGGCACGTTCACGACGGCTCACCGCCTGGGGTCTCCGCTGCGTCCGGCGTAGCGAGCGGCGTCTCCGGCGCTTCGATATCGCGCGCAGGAGACCCAGGCGCCGACCATGTCACCCACTGCTCGTAGCGCGGGAAGAGCACGCCGAGCCCGACCAGGGTGACGAGTAGGAGCGCGTAGAAGTCCCAGAGCTGCCGCGTCATGATAACGAGGACCGCGCCGATGGTCACCGGCGCCAGGGCGTAGACGAGCAGCCGCCACGAGAGCGACGTGAGCGCCGCAGCATCGAGCGGCCCGTCGGCGGTGTCGCGTGTGCGGATGTTGCGCCCCACCACCACCGCGGCGACTGCCACCGAGAGGAACAGGTACCGGCCTGCACCGGAGGGCGCGGGACCTTCGGACCACCAGGGAGCCGCGGACGCCGCCTGCACCACGCCCGTAAGCGCGAGCGGCAACAGGAGCGCGGGCGACGCCCGGCGCACCCAACGCAGGTAAGTCTCGCGGATACCCTCAGGCGTCACGGACGTCCTCTAGGTGATGATCGACGGAACGGGTCGATTCCCATCTGCCGAGCGTACCATGCACAGACCTCTCGGGTGTGTCTGGCGACGTTCCCATTTCCCGTGCGCCGCAGCGCACGCGCTGCGGCGCACCGTACGCGCGGCTGCCGTGACGCCTTACCCGGCATCCAAGCCGAAGTCCATCGGCCTCGCAAGCGTGAGCGCGCTCGACGAGACGCGGTCGACACCGGTTGCCGCAAGCGCCGGCAGGCGATCGAACATGACGCGGCCCGAGGCCTCGGTGAGACATTTGCGCCCGGCAGCGGTCTCGCGCACCGCCTCGACCGCTCGCGTGAGTGTCGCATCATCCATGTTGTCGAGCAGCACGTAGTCGGCGCCGGCACGCGCAGCCTCGACCGCCTGCTCGATGGAGTCCGCCTCGCACTCCACAAGAAGATCGGAGTGCGCGGCACGGGCGGCGGCGACCGCCGCGGCAATCCCGCCAGCGTGCGCGATGTGGTTGTCCTTGATGAGGACCATGTCGAAGAGGCCCGCGCGGTGGTTGTGCGCACCGCCGACAGCCACCGCGTACTTTGAGAGCGCCCGCAGTCCTGGCAGCGTCTTTCGCGTGTCGGTGACCGCCATCCGGTCTCCGGCGGCGCGCTGCCACCGGCGTGCCTCGGTGGCGATTCCCGAGAGCACCATCACGATGTCGAGCGCCGTCCGCTCGGCGGCAAGCACCGTCCGCGCCGGTCCCGAGATCTCCATCACGGCCGTGCCGGATGCGACGTCGGCACCCTCGGCCACGAGCGGGAAGCAGTTCACCGGCAGGGAACCAGCGGCGTGGGCCAGCATTTCGAAGGTGCGGGCCACCGCGGGCAGGCCGCAGGCGACACCGGCATCGCGGGCCGTGATGCTGCCGGTGAAGACCGCATCGCCGGGCACCGTGGCCGAAGAGGTGACGTCGCGGTCGAGAAGTGGGGCGCCGGTGTCCGCGGCCGAGAGTACCCGTGACGGCTGTACGCCGAGGTCCTCGGCGAGCGCCGCGGCGATCAGGTCGTCTGTGGTCGGCAGCGTGAAGATCATCGGTTTCCCTCCGGATGCGGGATGGTCTCGTCAGTGATGACCGACTCAAGCCGCAGCTCACCGCCGCGTCGCCACACGATGTGGCTCCTCCAGTGTTCGTCATCCCGGGCGGGACGATCGCTGCGGAAGTGCGTGCCCCGGCTCTCCTCGCGCACAAGCGCGGATGCAACCGTGAGGGCCGCGTTTACCAGGAGGTTGCGCGTCTCGATCGCGTGCGGGCCGTCGCCAGCAACGCTGCCGGCGAGTTCAACGACAGCCTCCGCGGCGCCGGCGAGGCCGTGCGCCGAACGGGTGACCGCGCCGTGATGGCTCATCGTCACCTGGAGGGCGGCCCGGATGGCGGCTGCGTCAGCGGTACCGGGCTCCGGCGCCCTCGCCACCACCCGGACCGGACGCGTGCGAACGCGCTCGTCGGCAAGCGCCCGTACGATGCGTCGCGAGAAGACGAGCCCCTCCAAGAGCGAGTTACTCGCAAGACGGTTGGCTCCGTGCAGGCCCGAGGCCGAACACTCACCCGCCGCGTAGAGCCCCGGCAGCGACGAACGGCCGTCGATGTCGGTCCGCACCCCGCCGATGAGGTAGTGCGCCGCCGGAGCCACCGGCACCAGATCACGCGAGAGCTCGTATCCCGCCTCGGCACAACCCGCGGTGATGGTGGGGAACCGACTCTCGAGGAACGCGGCGCCGAGGTGCCGCGCGTCGAGCCAGACGTTGGGCCGACCGCAGCGGTGCATCACCTTCTCGATCTCACGGCTCACCACGTCGCGAGGGGCAAGTTCGGCGAGCGGATGGAGGGCGGGCATGAAGCGCTCCAGGTCGCAGTCGAGCAGGTAGGCGCCCTCGCCGCGGAGCGCCTCGGTGATGAGGAATTTGGGCGTCGCCTCGCTGTCCAGCGCGGTGGGATGGAACTGCACGAACTCCATGTCGGCGATCTCGGCACCGGCGCGCCAGGCCGCCGCCACGCCGTCACCCGTTGCCACAAGGGGGTTGGTGGTCACGCGGTACATCTGTCCGGACCCGCCCGTCGCCAGAACGACAGCATCGGCGTGAAGTGCGATGAGCGCGTGGCTGCCGCGGTCCATGACGAGCGCGCCCACGCAGCGGTCGCCGTCGGTCAGCAGGTCCACGAGGAACGCGTCCTCGACGAGCCGGATCCCATCTGCCTGCCGCACCACCGCCGAGAGCGTGTTCTGCACCTCGGCGCCGGTGGCGTCTCCCGAGTGGAGCACCCTCGGCAGACTGTGGCCGCCCTCACGCGCAAGCGCGAGCACGCCGGAGGCGGCGCGGTCGAATCTCACGCCGAGCGCCTCGAGCTCTCCGAGCGCATCGGCGGCCTCGCCCACCACCGCGCGCACCACGTCCGGATCGCAGAGTCCCTGCCCCACCACGAGCGTGTCGGCGAGGTGGAGCTCGACCGAGTCGGCCTCGCCCACCGCGCCGGCGATGCCACCCTGCGCGTACCACGTGTTGGCGTCGGTGACCTCGGACTTGGTCACGAGCGTGACACTCCCGAGCCTTGATGCGTGGAGCGCCGCCGTGAGTCCCGCGATGCCCGAACCGACGACGAGCACATCGGCGTGCTCCGAGGGGAGCGTGTCGGTGTCGAAGCCGACGACATAGCGGGTGTCGAGCGCGGGCGGGATCGCAGCGCTCGCAAGGGCCCCTGCCGAGGACTCTTTGAGCACCGCACCCCCTCCTCGGACGCCCACCGTGCGCGCCTAGCCGATCGCCGTCATGCGCTCGAGCGACGCGCGGGCCGCGTCGGCTACCGCGGCCGGCACGACCACCTCACCGGAGAGGTCGGCGAGCGCATCGCGGACGTGCTCGAGGCGCGTAAGCTTCATGTCGGCGCAGATCATCGCCGGCGCGAGATGGTAGAAGCGCTTCTCCGGCGCGGCGGCCTGCAAGCCGTGCAGCAGCCCGGCCTCGGTCACCACGATGAACTCGGACGCCTCAGCCTCGGCGGCGTACCGCATCATCTGGCTCGTGGAGAGCACCGCGTCGGCCGCCGCGCTCACCTCCGGACGGCACTCGGGGTGCGCGATGACGACCGCATCGGGGTGCAGCGCCTGCGCGTCGCGCACGCGCTCGAGCGTCACTTCATCGTGCACGGGACAGTACCCGTTCCAGGCGATGACCTCGATCTCGGGGAGTTGCGCCGCCACCCACGCGCCGAGGTTGCGATCGGGGGCGAAGAGCACCCGCGGCGAGCCGAGGGAGCGGACGACCTCCACCGCGTTCGCTGACGTGCAGCAGACGTCGGTGAGCGCTTTGACCTCTGCCGAGGAGTTCACGTACATCACAACCGGCACGCCGGGAAACTCGGCCTTCCAGTCGGAGAGATGCGCGGCGGTGATCATGTCGGCCATCGGACACCCGGCTCCCGTGTGCGGAAGCAGCACCGTCTTGCCGGTGGCAAGGATAGCCGCGGTCTCAGCCATGAAACGCACGCCTGCGAGCACGATGACCGCGGCGTCCGCCTCGGAGGCGCGACGCGCGAGTTCGAGCGAGTCCCCCACGATGTCGGCAACCTGCTGGACCTCCGCGCGCTGGTAGTTGTGCGCAAAGATCACGGCGTCCCGCTCGCGGGCGAGCTCCCGGACCTCGGCGGCAAGCGCCGCGCGAACCTCGACCATCTACCCCACCTCCAGCGCCAGGTTGTCGATGAGACGCGTGCTGCCAAGGCGCGCTGCGACGAGTGCGCGGGCAGGCGAGCTGTCGAGAGCGTCGAGTGGCGCGAGCGTGACGGCGTCGGCCACCTCGGTGTAGTCGGGCACCGCCAGCGGCTCCGTGGCGATCTTGGCTCGCATGACCTCCACCAGAGCGCGGGCGTCACGCTCACCCGCGAGCATGCGTGCCTCGGCCGCGCGGAGCGCACGATAGAGGACCGTGGCGGCTGCACGCTCATCGGGTGAGAGATACACGTTGCGGCTCGACATGGCAAGCCCATCCGGCTCGCGGATCGTGGGGCACCCCACCACGCGAACCGGCAGGTCGAGATCGCGGACCATGGTGCGCACGATCGCGAGCTGCTGGAAGTCCTT
Organism: Coriobacteriia bacterium; assembly: GCA_016933785.1. Taxonomy (GTDB): domain Bacteria; phylum Actinomycetota; class Coriobacteriia; order Anaerosomatales; family Anaerosomataceae; genus Anaerosoma. The sequence continues at coordinate 6,478 of JAFGAG010000070.1, forward strand.
CTCGCCGAAGAACGCGAGGTCGGGTTCCACGATGCCGAAGAGCTTCGCCACCACCGTGCATACGCCGCGAAAGTGGGTCGGCCGGATGGCGCCTTCAAGAACGTCGCCGAGCGGACCGGGGTCTACGATCACCGTGGCGCCAGGATCGTACATCGTCGCGGTGGCAGGAGCGAAAACGAGCGCCACGCCCTCGGCCTCGAGAAGCTCGAGATCCCCCTCAAGGTCGCGTGGGTACGCTTCGAAGTCCTCACCCGGCCCGAACTGCGTGGGGTTCACGAACACGGAGACCACCACATACTCGGCACGCTCGTGGGCGGCCCGAACGAGCGACAGGTGGCCCTCGTGAAGCGCGCCCATGGTCGGCACGAGTGCGATGCGCTGGCCTACCGCGCGCGCCTCGGCAACCGCGCGGCGGACTTCGTCTTTGGAGACGAGGGTCTCCATGTCACGACTCCCGGCCCGCACGGGGCAGGGCGCGGCCGATCTCGGCCGCCACCGAGGGCTCCATGTGCGTAAGGTTCTCCTCGGCGGGGAACACGCCGTCCCGCACTTCCCGCGCGTACTCGGCCACAGCCGACGTGATCGCAACGCCCACTTCGGCGTAGCGCTTGGCGTGACGCGGCGCGAACTCGCCCAGCCCGAGGATGTCGTGGAACACCTGCACCTGGCCGTCGCACCCCGCGCCCGCGCCGATGCCGATGGTCGGGATGCCGAGCTCGGCGGTGACGAGCGCGGCCAGTTCGGCTGGCACGAGCTCGAGCACGACGGAGAACGCGCCCGCAGCCTGCAGCGCACGGCAGTCCTCGACGAGCGTGAGGGCTCCGGTGACGTCGCGACCCTGCACCTTGTAGCCACCGAAGACGTTCACCGACTGCGGCGTGAGGCCCACGTGACCCATGACGGGGATTCCGGCGGCCACCATGGCCTCCACGAGCGGTGCCACCGTGGCGCCGCCCTCGAGCTTCACGGCGTGAGCACCGGCCTCTGCGAGCAGCCGACC
>JAFGAG010000071.1 GCA_016933785.1 Coriobacteriia bacterium
CTCGGCGATGTCCCCGAGACGGTCCACGCGCCGCGCCACCGAGTTGAAGGCATCGAGGAGACGCCCGACCTCATCGAGTTCGCCCACCGTTGCCTGCTCGACGGGATCTCCCGACGCGAGCGCACGGGCGCGGATCTCCAGCTGGCGCAGCGGCCGCGTGACCTTCCCCACGACCGCGACCGAGACGACGAGCGCGACGACGAGGGCTGCCGCCCAGCCGAGCAATCCGGTGCGCAGCGCCGCCCACGTGTCGCGCCAGGCTTGCTCGGTGGGCTCGAGCACACCCACGCGCCAGCCGATGCCCGCCGGAGCCGGCATCGCGGCGTAATAGCCGACAAGACCGCGCTCACCCTCGGCACGGACCCTTCCCGTTCCCCGCGCGGCTGCGTCCTCGACGAAGGTGTATGTTGCTTCTTCCGGGGCCCCGCTACCCGTGAAAAGGGGCTTGCCCTGTTCGTCGAAGATCAGGGCCGTCGACGATCCCACCGACCGTGAGACACCCGCGAGCGACGCCGCGATGAAGTCGGTCCGTATCAATCCGACAAGGTACCGCGCCGTCAGCTCCCCGCCGCCAGCCGGAACGATGGTCCACAGGGTGCCCGGACCGCCCGACTCTTCACTGTGATCCCACACAGAGGTCGGCGCGGACGGTGTCTCGGCGATGCGCGTCAGCACGCCACCGGGCAGCGACATCCGGGTCGTGTCATCAGCCCAGCGAGATGCAACGGTGCGCCCATCGCTGTCGACGAGCGCCACGCCCGCGAGCTGCGCGCCATCGCCCTCGATCTGGGAGAGCGTGCGTCCTATCGCGGCCACGTCGTCCCCGGTGACCGCCGGTGCGTCGGCGCCGGCCCTGACGGCCCGCTGGGCCGCACTCAGACGACCGCTCAGCTCCGCAACGAGCATGTCGCGGTAGGCGGCCTGACGGCTCGCCTCCTGTCGGACGGCCATGTCGTACACCCCGGCCGCCGTGGTGACCGCGATCATCAGAGCCGTCACCAGGACAATGACCGCCGCCAACAGGAGCAGTCTGTTCGTGAGCGTGAGCGGTCGTGGCTTGCGCGCGCGCATTGCACTCCCTGCTGGGGTGCGGTCGGGTGGCACCCGACACCTATCCTAGAGCACGCTCGCACACACGGGCAACGAACGGGGCTACCCGCCCACCTTGGGGATGACGTTGGAAAGCACGCCGACGACCTGTGCGAACCTGCCGCTGGCGATGAGCACGCCGAGGACGATGAGCACCACGCCGGCCACCCGGTTGATCACCAACGCGCGCCGATTGAGCCAGTCGAGCAGCGGACGGACCCGACCGAGAGTGAGGGCAACCACGAGAAACGGGATCCCGAGGCCGAGTGAGTAGACGCCGAGGAGCAGCGCTCCACGCCACGCCTGCGCACTGTCCACCGCGAGCATGAGGATCGAGCCGAGGATGGGGCCGACACACGGCGACCATCCGAAGGCGAACGCCATGCCCATGACGAGCGCGGCGAACGGGCCGTAGCGGCGGGCCTTGGCCATCTCGAAGCGCGCCTCACCGTAGAGCCACGGGACACGCACGATACCGAGCATGAGGAAACCGAGCGCGATCACAGCGATGCCCGCGATGCGCTCGAACAGGACGCGATTCTCGGTGAGGAACCCGCCGAATACCGAGGCCGAAACCCCGAGCGCCACGAAGACTGCCGAGAAGCCAAGGATGAAGAGCAGTGCCGGGATCAGCACGGCGGGCACGCGGCGCTGCTCCCCGGTGAGCTCCGCCATCGTCAGGCCCGTCATGAACGCCACGTAGCCGGGGATCAGCGGGAGCACACAGGGGGAGAGGAAGGTGAGCACACCGGCGAACAGTGCTGCCGCGAAATCGACCTGCTGTCCCATCGGTATCCTCCCGGAGGCGCGAAGCACGGTACAACGCTGACCTTTATACCCCCTGGGGGTATTCTTGTCCAGCGCCCGCCGCACCGTCAAGCGGCATGCGCGCCGCCCTCGGCAATCGTGACGACCGTGCTACGCCTCGCCGCCCTCGACGCCGTAGCCGAGCTTGACGATCGCGGAGACGATGTCCTCTGGCGAAACCACGTCGGAATCGAAATCGACATCGACTACCTGCGTGCGGTGGTCGGCCTCCACGGCGGTGACGCCCTCAAGGTCGCCGACCTCCATCTGGATGAGCATCGAACACGACGGGCAGTGCATGCCTGTGGTCACGAACCACTGTCTCGCGACTGCCATCGCGACTCCTCTCAGAAGGTGTGGCTAATGCTTGTCGCGCCCCGGAGCCCGCATCCGATCCGTGCGCCCCGGCATGGCCCCACAGTACGGGCACATCCGCCATTCTCCGAGTAGCTCGCGTCCGCAGGCCGAACAGGGAGCGGTGCCGCGTGTCGCCGATGCGTCGTCCCGGGAGCGCCGCTGCGAAAGCAGCACCAGCGTCGCGCCGCCGATCACCGAAGCCGCGACGAGCGGTGTGAACCACACAGACTGCTCGGCAAACCGGCACCGCTCGAGGTCGGGATCCGCACTCAGCAGTACCGCCGTTCCCACAACGGCCGTAATCGCCGCCACGAGGGCCAGTGTTCCTATGAGGATGCGGTGGCCGTGCGTTCTCATTCAGGTCCTCGCCAACAAGGGACCGGGTCGGCCTGAGTGGTTGCAAGGCCTGTGCCAAGGGCCTGTGCCGGGTGGGCGACCTACAGACCGAACCGCTGCATCCTCGCCTCGAGCGTCTTCGTGGTCAGACCGATCAGCTTCGCGGCCTTCGGGACACTGCCGCCCGCACGATCGAGCGCCTGCCGCACGAAGTCGAGCTCGATCTCCTCGAGATCGAGGCCCGTTTCAGGAAGCACGAAGCACCGGCTGCCCGCGTCGGTGACGCTCACGCCCGCGCGCACCTCGGCGGGTAGGTCGTCGAGGCCGATCTCGTCGCCATGAGAAAGGATCACCGTGCGCTCGATGGTGTTCTCGAGCTCGCGGACGTTGCCCGGCCACTGGTAGTCGACGAGCGCCTGCATCGCCTCGGAGGAGATCGTGCGCCCCGCCGCGCCGAACTTCGTCAGGAAGTGGGCCACGAGAAGCGGGATATCCTCCGGCCTCTTGCGCAACGGCGGCATCGTGATGGGCACCACGTTGAGGCGGTAGTAGAGATCCTCGCGGAACGTCCCGTCAGCGATGAGCTGCTGCAGGTCACGATTGGTCGCCGAGACCACACGCACGTCCACCTCGATACTCCGCGTGCCGCCCAAGCGCTCAAAGGTGCGCTCCTGGAGCACGCGCAACAGCTTGACCTGTACGGCAGGCGTGATGTCACCGATCTCGTCGAGGAAGATGGTGCCGCCGTTGGCCATCTCGAACCGTCCCGGCTTGGCGTTCATGGCCCCGGTGAACGCACCCTTTTCGTAGCCGAAGAGCTCGCTCTCGAGCAGGGTCTCGGGAAGCGCTCCTGCGCTCACTGTGACGAACGGCTTAGCGGCCCGCTCGGACAGGCGGTGTAGCGCCCGCGCCGCAAGCTCCTTGCCCGTGCCGGACTCGCCGTACAGCATGACCGTGGCGTTCGTCGGCGCCACCTTGCGGACCGATTCGAGCACGCCGAGCATCTTCGGGTCGGTCGCGACGATGCCCCCGAGGTCCCAGTCCTGGTCGATCTCCTCGCGCAGCCGCTCGACCTCCGCGGCGAGTTCGCTCGTCTTGAGGGCCTTCTCGATGACGAGCTTGAGCTCATCGAGGTCGAAGGGTTTGGTCAGATACTCGCTGGCGCCGGCCTTCATGGCCTCGACAGCGGTCTGGACGTTACCGTGAGCTGTGAGCATGATCACCGGGAACCGGTGACCTTTGGCGCGGATCCTCCGGAGGACCTCCATGCCATCGGGGGCCGGCATCTTGTGATCGAGAACGGCGATGTCGGGCTCCTGTTCGCTCACCGCGGACAGCGCCTCCTTGCCGTCGGCGGCTTCGACGGTCTCGTAGCCCTCGGCCTCGAGTGCCTGCTTGAGCACCCAGCGCATGTTCTTCTCGTCATCGGCGATGAGCACCGTGCGCTTCATCTCATGTCCTCCCCGGTCGATGCGGCTGGCAGCGCGATCGTGAACCGCGTGCCGGTCTCCGGCACACTCTCCACCTCGATCCTGCCGCCGTGCTGGTCGATGATGCGGTGGACGATCGTCAGCCCAAGCCCGGTCCCGTCGTCTCGCGCTGAGAAGAACGGGTCGAAGACTTTGGGCAGCACGTCCGCCGCGATCCCGGGACCGGTATCGGCCACCGAGACGAACACGTACGCGTCATCGTCCCACACTCTGACGGTTATCGTTCCTCCCCCGGTCTCCATCGCCTGTACCGCGTTGGAGACGAGGTTCACGAGTACTTGCTTCAACTGGTCCGCATCAGCAGAAACGAGCGGTACGCCAGCCGCGAACTCGGTATCGATCTCCACACGCGCCTGCCCCGCGAAGCGCCGCGTGAAGAGCACCACGTCCGTGACGACCGCCTCGACATCGGTGGGCCTGAGCGTGGGAGCCGACGGCCGCCCGAAGTCGAGCAGCGCCTTGATGACGCGGTCGAGCCGATCGATCTCCTGCTTGATGATGCGCGCCGCATCGGCGATCTTGGACACGTCGGTCCCCGCGTCCTCCACCAGCTGCACGGACGCCCGTATGATGCCGAGTGGATTGCGGACCTCGTGCGCCACGCCGGCGGTGAGCTCGCCCATGGCAGCCAGGCGATCAGCGCGGATGAGCTGGTCGGTGAGCGCCCGCACCTCCGACACGTCGTCGAAGGTCACCACCGCACCGAGAAGCAACCCGTTGACGTCGCGCATGCGCGACATCGCCACCTGCGCGTGGAGTGTCTTCCCGCCGCGCGTGCGCGCCTGCACGTCCATGAGCAGCCGCGGGATGCGGCCGCCGAGCAGCCTCGACAGTCCCGCATCGATGCCGCCGTCGTCGGCGAACAGCACACCGAGTCGCCGGGGGACCATCTCGGCCTCGGGCATGCCGAGTATGCGCTCCGCAGCGGGATTCGCGGTCACCACCGACCCGTCCGGCCCCACGGTGATCACGCCGGACGTGATCGACCGCAGGATCGACTGCGTGTAGTCCTGGATGTTCACGAGCTGTATCGCGCGCTCCTCGAGTGTGCGGTAGGCGTCCTCGAGCTGAAGCTTCACGAAGCGCAGATCGGCCGTCTTGCGCTCCTCGAGGTCCCTCAGCCACCCGAAGAGAAGGCCGATCGCCACGAACATCACGATCTCGTAGAGGTTGTCCACGTCCGGACCGATCAGGCCGCCCATCGCCGCACGCGCATGCGGGGCGAAGAGAAGAGCCGCGGCCACTGACACCACGAGCCCGCCCCGCCATCCGAAGACGAAGCCCGCGTACATGATCGGGAGATAGTAGAGGCGGCGGTAGAGCATGTGCATCGCCATGGTCTCCGGGCCCGCCTCGGTCAGCAGGTGGAGCGCGGTCACCGCGGCAAGCAGCGCCACGATGAGCGCGACGTCACGCCCCAATGCAGTCCCGGACAGAAGGCGCCCGGAACTATCGGCCTCGGCAGGTCTCTCGGGCATGGTTATCGCCGCTTCCGCGCCCACGAGGGCTCGATGCCGAGCTCCTCGCGGTACTTGGCCACCGTCCGGCGGGCCACGTCGATCCCGTCTTCGGAAAGCGCGTCAGCGATCTTCTGATCGGAGAGCGGCCGCGTCGAATCCTCGTCGGCCAGAAGTGTCCGGATCTTCTGCTTGACCGTCGTGGCGGCGATGTCCATGCCCGTGGTTGTGCGGTAGCCACCCGAAAAGAAGTGCTTGAGCTCGAACAGGCCGTACGGCGTGGCCATGTACTTGCCGGTCACACCGCGGCTGACGGTCGACAGGTGCACGCCGATCTCCGAGGCCACGTCTTCGAGGCGGAGCGGTCGAAGGTCGCCCCGGCCGTCCTCGAAGAAGTCGCGCTGGACCTCGAGTACGATGCTCGCAATCCGGCTCACCGTATCGCGACGGCGGTCCACGTTGCGCATGAACGTCTCGGCCTGCCGGATCTTGTCCTTCAGATACCTGCGCGTCTCGTCATCGGCGTTCGAGCCCGAGCGCAGCATCGAACGATACCGCGGGCTCACGCGGAGCACCGGCACCGCCTCGTTGTTGGGAATGACGAGCCACTCGTCCCCGAAGCGCCTCAGCGTCACGTCGGGAACCACGTAGCTCGGCGCCGGACCGGGCGAGAACGCACCCGCCGGGCGCGGGTTGAGCAGCTTCAGGGTGGTCACCGTCTCGCGGACGTCGTCCTCGGTCACCCCGAGTGCACGGGCGATCTTGCGGTACCGGCTCGTGGCGACGTCGTCGAGGTGCCCGGTGATGATCGCCTCCAGCAGCGGGGACGAGACTCCGATGATGTCCGCCTGGATGAGCAGCGCCTCGGCGACGTTCCGCGCGCCGACACCGGGCGGGTCGAGCTGCTGCACGACTCGCAGCGCCTCCTCGGCAGCGTCCTTTGAGATCCCGGTGATGGCGGATATCTCGCCGCAGTCGCCGATGAAGAACCCGTCGTCATCGAGCGAGCCGATGACTGCACGCGCGCCGAGTTCCACGTCCTCGGCGATGTCCAGGAGCGCGAGCTGCTCGAGCAGGTAGTCGCCGAAGCTGCGCACCCCGCCGACGAACTCGTCGGCATTGATGTCCTCGGCGTTGGGGTCGCGCGGCGCCGTCCCGTCCATCCGCTCGAGTTCCTCGTACTGGTCGAGCCACTCGTCCCACGCGCGCTCGTCCTCGACCTCGTCGCGCTGCTCGTCAGCCTCGGGCGCCTCGTAGTCGTCCTCGTCGGTCTCGAGCACGGGATTCTCGAGCAGCTCGGTCTCGATGAGCGCCTGCAGCTCCACAACGGGCATGGCGAGGATAGCCAGGCCCTGGTAGACCTGCGGCGAAAGCGTCATCTTCTGCCGGAGTTCCGGCCGTTGTGTCAGGTCCATGGCGGGTCCCGTGGATCGGGTCTGCAAGCAAACAACGTACCATACTGTTTATGCGCTTGTTGCAGACTCCTGTAACCCCTCGTCAGCCACCACCGGCATCTCCGGAGGCACCGGGCTTCGCACCTGCGAGAGCACGACCGCCCCGATCACGAGCACGCCTCCGGCCAACTGGGACGCTGACAGCTGTTCGGCGAACAGGAACCAGGCGGCCAGACCCGCGAGGACCGGCTCGAGCGTGGAGGTGACCGAGGCCTGTGTCGCCTCGATGAGGTGCAGGGCCTTGAGAAACGCACCGAACGGGATGACCGTGCTCACGACAGCGAGCACCGCGACTGCTGCGAGCCCGCGCGCGTCAGCGAGCAGGCCGAACACGGGACCGGGCCCGCCCATGAACACGAGCCAGAAGATGGTGGCCGCCCCGAGCCCGTAGGCGAGCAGCGTCCACGGCGCGAAGCGTCGCGCCGCATACCGGCCCATCAGCGCGTACCCCGCGAACAACACCGCCGAAGCCAGACCCCACGCGAGCCCCTCACCAGACACGAGCAACTGCCCGCCGCCGAGCGCGCCGACCATGAGCGCGCAGCCGGTGACGCTCATCGCGACCGCCGCCGGGAGCGCCCACGTGAGCCGATCGCCGAGCAGCACGACCGACACGACGAGCACCACCACTGGCGCAAGGTACTCGAGCAGGATGGCGGTCGCCACGCCGGTGAGCGAGATCGTCTTGAAGTACGCGAAGTGAACGAGCGCGAGGCCGAAGACGCCGAAGATTGCCAGGAAGGGCAGGTCGCGCGGGCGCACCACGAGAAGCTCACGCCGGCGCCACACGAGGTAGACGAGCACGATCGCGAAGGACACCACCGCGCGGGCAGCCGACAGCAGCACGGGGTCCACGTCCAAGCCGAGCGGCGTGACGAGCCACCCGACCGTGGCGGGACCGGCCTCGGTGAACAGCCACTTGGCCATCAAGCCGCCGCCGGCCCAGCAGAGCGCGGCAAGCACGACGAGCGCGTAGCCCCTCGCCGATGCACTGGCCAGCGCTCCCCGGTGCTCGGTCATCACAGCAGCCCGCGCTCTTCCTGTGTGGCCGTCTTGCGCGCCTGGTAGGCGTCCAGCGGCTCGAGATGCGCGATCACGTCGACCACGTCGTCGAAGGCGTCGTGCACGGCGCGCTCGACGCGCTCGGCGATCTCGTGGCCAGCCCGCACACTGATCGCCGGGTCCACCTGCACGTGGAGGTCCACGTAGACCTCGCTGCCGGTACCCCTGCTTCTGATGTCGTGGCAGCCGAGCACACCTTCGACGCCGAGCACGACGGCGGTGACATCCTCCGGCTCGACTCCCGCACTGTCGGCGAGCGCACCGGTGGCGGGCCTGAGCACGCGGATGGCGGCGCGGACGATGAAGACCGTCACGAGCAGCCCGAGCAGCGGGTCAGCGATGGGATAGCCGAGCCGCACTGCGGCGAGGCCGCCGATGACCCCGAGCGTGACGAGCACATCGCTCGCGGTGTGACTCGCATCGGCAGCGAGCACCTGGCTCCCGAGGCGGACCGCCGCCCGCCGCTCCATCGTGGTCACCACGATATTGACGCCGAGCGTGACAAGCATCACCACGAAGCTCACGGCATCCACCGCGGGGCCTGCGCCCGGATCCATCAGCCTGGTGACCGATGCCGAGCCCACCCGCCACGCTGCAAGCAGCAGAAGCGCGCCGATGGCTGCCGACGCGAAGGTCTCGTACTTGCCGTGGCCGTAGGGGTGGTCCCGATCGGCAGGGCGCGCGGCCAGGCCCAGGCCCAGCAGTCCGATGATGTTGGACGCCCCATCAAACAGCGAATGGAACCCGTCTGCGGTGACCGCGACCGAGTCGATGAGCATGCCGTATGCGAGCTTGGCGACCGCCACAAGCACGTTGAGTGCAAGAACCCACCACAGCACTCTACGCACGGCACGCGTCCGGTCCGCAGCCCCCTCGCGCCGACTCGCGTATCCCACAGGCCCCTCCGCTTGCCGAAACATACCCCCTAGGGGTATATTTGCTGGCACAAACCATTCGATTGTACGTCACTGCGCCTACCGGGCAAGGAGTCCCGCATGGACGACGCAACCGACGCTCCCCTCGCAGCCACAGACGAAGAACGTCGCCGCATCATCAACCGGCTCAAGCGTCTCGAGGGTCAGATTCGAGGACTGCAGACCATGATCGAGTCCGGCAAGGACTGCGAGGCGGTCCTCACACAGATCATGGCGGCCAAGTCGGCCCTCAATCAAGTCGGGCTCCATATCATCGGGCACTCCATGAAGACCTGCCTGGTCGACGACGGCGTGACCGATCGGGATGAACTCATCGACGAGGCGATCAAGGTCTTCCTCAAGTACTCCAGCTGCGTGCAGTGATCGGCCGATAGACGCCCTTACCGCACAGCGTCATCGACCACCGCGACCACGGTGGACTCGGCCTTGCACGAGACCGCCTCTGCTGCCGGCTCGATGACGTTCCAGAGCACCGTCGGCCGTATCGCCGTCACCCACACCGCATCCCCCTCCGCGTAGACGTGCAGCTTGCAGAGGTGCTCGTCGCCCTCGCCGATCGCAACGTCCAGGATGGTGAGCGGCTGGATAGCGAAACCCTTGGCGGCGAGTGTGGCCTGCAGATCGTGACGCCTGACGACAGCAAAGCCGTGCAAGCGTACAGACCGCTCCACGGCTTCTACTGCGTCGGGGAAGCTGCGCGCGCACTCCCGCCTATACGTGAAATCCTCAGTAGCCACGCTACCGGTCCAGCCTCACAGGCGGCCGGCTACGCTCAAGAGAACCCGCCTCTCGGCGTGCACGAGCCGCTCGATGTCACAGGAGGCGCGACGTAACCGCCGCCGACCCCCGTCGACACGTCTGATGAACCACACTCGGGGCATACCTTGTCGGCCTCCCTGAGCAGCCGCATCAAGAAGCGATCGAACTCGTGCCCGCAGTTCTTGCATCGCAGTTCGTACGTCGGCATGCCGAACCTCAGACCAGGCCGAACTCACGACCGAGCGCGTCGGCGCTCCGGGCACCGATCACCTGCGTGACCAGAGTACCACGGTCGAACTTGGCAATCGTAGGGATGCTCATGATCCCGTAGCGCATGGCAACATCACGGGCCTCGTCAACGTTGACCTTGACGAACGCCACGCCGTCGCCGACCTTGCCGGCGAGCTTCTCAAGCTCAGGGCCGACCATGCGGCACGGACCGCACCACGGCGCCCAGAAGTCTACGATGACCGGGACCGACGCATCGAGCACTTCAGCCTGGAACTCGGCCTCGCTGATCTCACGGACAGCTCCACTCACAACGATCTCCTCCTCAGGTACGATGTACTGCGCGGAGTATACCCCATGGGGTATACTTGGTGTCAAGTCGTCCGCCCTGCGGCCGTCTGGCGCAGATGCTCCGGTTCATCTATCGTCACCAGGTGATGGGAAGGGGTGTGCGGGTGAGCGACTGGCTTCTGTTGCTCGGCGGCAGCCTGCTCTTCGGAGCGGCACTGGTCGCTACCATGGTCGTCCACCGGGCGCTCGTACCGCTTGCGGTGCTCGTCACGCTCGGCGCGTTCGGTTCGTCGCTCATGCATCTCGCCTCCGTGTTCGGCGGATACGGGACCGTGCAGGCGGTCGGCGCGGGCTTGCTCTTCGTCATGGGAGGCGCCGGCATCGGCTACACCGTGGCTGCCGCCCTCCTGCCTCACCTCGCACGACGTCCTCGTGTGCCGACGCTTCCCGACGTGCCACTCGAGGCGGGGCGGGAGGCGGTGGTGCTGATCGCAGCGACCGAGCCGGAGCGCTACAGCGTGCGCTCGGTCGCCGCCCGGCACGTGCGCCACATCGGCGAGGCCGGCATGGACATCTCGAACACCGCCACGCCGTTCGTGTTCCTCGCCGAGAAGGCTCGCTATGGCGCGGTCCGGGGCAAGACGAGCGGCCCGGCCGTCGCGCGCGAAATCGCAACGGGAGTCGCCAACGCACTGGAGGCCACCGGCTCACGTGCCGCGGTATCGCTGGCGTGGACTCACGAACCTGACAGCCTCGCGCGCACGGTCGCAGAGCACGCAGCAGAGGGCATCGCACGCATCGCCGTCGTACCCCTCGGTTTCGAGGACTCCGACGAGGTGGAGCACGCAAAGGCGATTCTCGATCGCGCACACCCGCGGCAGCACGGCGTGCACGTCGCGTTCGGCCCCCCTGTCTGGCACGACACAGCGCTCGCGGAGCGTCTCGTGTCCCGCGTACTCGGCTGCACCCGCAATGCCGAGTCGTCTGCCATCGGCGTCGTACTCGTGGGTGAGGGCGTGCCTCCCGAATGGGAGCGTCGGCACAACGCGGCTCGGTGTGACGAGACGTACTTCAATCAGCGGGTACGACTGCTGCTGGGGGAACACGGCATCGACGACCGCGCCATACGGATCGGATGGCTCGACTGGCAGATGCCCGATGTGACCGAGGCAGTGCGCCACGTCGGCGCGCTGGGCAAGACCCGCATCGTCGTGGCGCCATCGATGATCGCGCTTCCCACGCTCGCGGCTACCGTGGACCTCGGTCATGCAGTGGAGCTGGCGAGACTCCCGCAGGAGGTCGAGGTCGTCACGCTGCTGCCGTGGGGGGATGACGAGGCGTTCTCGAGCGCGGTCACTCGCTCGGCGATGCGGGCGCTCGAGAGCCTGGGCGGGTCGGTCAGACCCTGACCTTACACCGCTCCCAGTTCCACGCCTGGCGGCGACGGATCTGCGGGATGCGGAACGCGTAGCGCAACGCCAGCGCCAGTCCTCCCCGATCGGCCTCGGCACGGGTCTCGAGCGCCTCGATGCTGCGCCGGAGATCGGCCGCGGTCGTTCCCCGGAAGACCGTGTACCCCTTGCCGACACCCTGCAGCACGTGTGCGTCCGAACCGCCGACGGCAGCGATGCCCTGGCCACCCGTGAACATCTTGGCCGCCACGCGGTTGGCCCATCCGAGATACGGCACCGAGTTGTACACCTCGAGCGCGTGGAAGGCGAGCTCGCTCACGGCGGCGCCGAAGCCGCTCCGGCCGAACGGTCCGAAGACGCCGCGGCTCGAGAACGGATGCGGGATGATGGCGATGCCGTGTTGCTCGTTGATGCGGCTGATCGTCTCGGCCGCCGAGAGACCCGACGGGATCTCCTCGCTCAGGAAGAGCCCGATGACGTGACCTTCGCGCGAGGAGACCTCCTCGCCAACGATGACCTCTATACCGTAGAGCTCTTCGAGCTCCTTGGCGAAGAGCGCACCTTCGATGGTGTTATGGTCGGTGATAGCGATGACCGAGAGGTCGGTCTTGGTGGCAACGTACTCCATGATCTGCGGGATCTTGGCGAGACCATCGCTGTGGCTCGAGTGGATGTGCAGATCGGCCTTGCTCCAGACCTCGGTGCTCAAGAGTGCCCCCGTATCGTGTGTTCGGTACTAACCGACCGAACTAAGCAAGTAGCATACCGCATTCGGTACGTTCATCGGCAGGCGACGACAGTCGCTCAAGCCGCGATCGCGCGATTTCGCACCTATACGTGGCGCCCTGCCCACTCGCGCAGACGGCGCGCGCCCTCATCCAGTCGCTCGAGTGAGGTGGCGTAACTGAAGCGCAGGAACCCTTCCCCACCGGGGCCGAAGTCGATTCCCGGAGCCGCAGCCACTCCCGCCTCTTCGAGCAGGCGGCCCGCAAGCGCAAGCGAGTCGTCTCCCCACGCCCGAGCATCGGCGAACACGTAGAACGCGCCGAGCGGCTCGGTGGCCACGCCGAGCCCCGCCTCGCGGAGTGCCGGAACGAGGAATCGGCGTCGGCGATCGTACTCCTCGCGCATGCGGGCGACATCGCCCTGCGCGTGCAGAAGTGCCGTGGTACCCGCCACCTGCACGAAGTGGTTGGCGCACAAGAAGAAGTTCTGCTGGATCTTCTCGGCCGGGCGCACGAACTGTTCGGGCGCGATCAGGTATCCGAGCCGCCATCCCGTCATCGCATACGCCTTGGAGAAGCCGTTCAGCACGAACGCGCGGTCGGTGAACTCCCGTACCGAGTGCGAGGCGCCGCCGAACTCGAGGCCGTGGTAGATCTCGTCACTCGCAAGCCAGAGCCCGTGGCGCTCCGCGAGTGCCGCAAGCCCCTCGAGGTCCTCGGGACCGAGCACGCCGCCGGTGGGGTTGGACGGTGAGTTCACCATGATCGCTTTTGTCCTCGGCGTGATGGCGCGCTCGACCTCCTCGAGCCGGTAGCGGAACCCGTCTTCGGCACGCACGCGCACCGGCACGGGCACCCCGCCGAGGAACGCCACGTAGTTGGGGTATGCGGGATAGGACGGGTCGGCCATGATGACCTCGTCGCCGGGATCGAGGAGCGATCCGAAGAGCAGCAGCATCGCCGGCGACGTCCCCTGCGTCACGATGATGGTGGCAGGGTCGATGTCCACACCGTACGCGCCGTGCATGTGCCTCGTGATGGCAACGCGCAGGTCGGGCAGGCCGAGGGACTGCGTGTAGCCGGTGTCGCCCGCATCCATCGCCGAC
>JAFGAG010000072.1 GCA_016933785.1 Coriobacteriia bacterium
CCATCCACCACCATCACCGCACCGTGCTCGTGCGCTATGTCGGCCAGATCGGCGATAGGCTGGATCGCGCCCGTCACGTTCGATGCATGCTGACAGACAACCATCCGCGTGGAGGCGGCTGCAACCGCACGCTCCACGTCCTCGGCATCGACGTGGCCCTCGGAATCGACCGGGACCCGTGCGACCTTCACGCCACGCGAGATAAGTGTGAAGAGCGGACGCGTGACGGCGTTGTGCTCGGCTGAGACGATGACGACCCTGTCTCCGCGCCTGAGACTGCCCTTCAGCACGAGGTTCAAGGCCTCGGTGCAGCCCGGCTGGAAGGCCAGGTCCCGCTCGTCGGGGATACCGAGAAGCGCCGAGAGCTGACCGCGCGCGTGGGCGATGGTCTTGCCCGCCGCGATCGCAAGCGCATGCGCTCCGCGCCCGGGGTTTCCACCCGCGGACTCCATGGCCTGCGCCATCGCCTCTGTGACGCAGGGTGGCTTGGGCCACGAGGTGGCGGCATGGTCGAAGTACACGATACTGTGTGGTGTGCTCATCGCTTAACCGTGTCCCCCGCCGGCCATCATCTCGACCGCATGCTCGAGCACGCCTTCGACGAATCCGAACGACTCCCGGACCGCCTTCTCGGAGCCCGGCATGTTGATGATGAGCGTAGAGCCGCGCTGTCCGGCAGTCGCGCGGGAGACCATCGCCCGGCTCGTGATCTTGAGGCTTTCGCCCCGGATGACCTCACCGATGCCGGGGACCTCCCGATCGCAGATCGAGAGAGTGGTCTCGGGGAGCACATCACGCGGACTGAGGCCGGTGCCGCCGGTCGTGAACACGATGTCACAGTGATCCACATCGGCCATCTCGATGAGTGCCGCCGAGATCGCGTCACGGTCATCGGGGAGCAGGTGATAGGCCACGACCTCCCAGCCGTGCCCGGCGGAGAGGGACTTCAGTGCAGCGCCCGAGGTATCCTCCGCACCGCCCGCGGCGCGGGTGTCCGAGGATGTGAGCACGCCGATCCGCAGGGCAGCCATCAGACATCTGCCTCCACGACCGTGATCTCGGCGCCGACGGAGACGTCCCCGCCCTCGAGCACGACGGCGAAAATGCCCTCCTTGGGCATGACGCAGTCACCGGCCTGGTAGTAGATGGCGCACTTGGTGTGACACTCCTTGCCGATCTGGCTCACCTCGAGCAAGGACGAGCCCACGCGGACACGGGTGCCGACCGGCAACGACACGAGATCGATGCCCCGCGTGGTGATGTTCTCGGCGAAGTCACCCGCATCCACGTCGAGACCCTTGGCCTGCATCTTGGCTATCGACTCCTCGGCGAGCAGGCTCACCTGACGGTGCCAATCACCGGCGTGGGCATCCCCCTCGAAGCCGCTTCCCACGACAAGGGTGCCGCTGGCTCCCGGGGTCTTGCGGACGGTCTTCTTCGTCGAAAGATTCACCGATGTGACGGTCGCAGCCATTCGTCAGTCCTCCTTGCGGGTGAGTCCATCATCAGTACGCGTCCAGTCACCTGAGGCGCCGCCGGACTTCTCCAGCAGGCGAACGTCAGCGATCTCCATGCCACGGTCGACCGCCTTGCACATGTCGTAGAGCGCTAGCGCGGCTGTCGCCGCGGCCGTGAGCGCCTCCATCTCGATGCCGGTCTTGCCGTCGGTGGCACAGGTGGCGGTGATGTGGACGCAGGCGTCTCCGGGCTCGAGCTCCACGGCGACTTTGGTGATGGCGATAGGGTGGCAGAGCGGTATGAGGTCGGCAGTGCGCTTGGCGGCCTGGATACCGGCGATACGCGCGACAGCGAAGACATCGCCCTTCGGCGACCGGCCCTCGACTATCATCGCGAGCGTCTCTGGCTTCATATGGATCGTCGCTCCGGCCACCGCGACACGGTGTGTCACGGGTTTCGTACCGACGTCGACCATGTGCGCCGAACCCTGGCTGTCAAGATGTGTCAGGTGATCGCCCACTGCCTCAGCCTCCGATCTGCGACATGTGTCGTACGGTGCCATGCTGCTGGTTGTGGCCCTCAGGCTTCGCACGCAGCGCTTGACGAATGAGTTCTAGAACGTCCTCATCGGTACCCGTGCGTAGCGCCGTTCGGACATCGATCTCGTCATCCGAGAAGAGGCACGTACGAAGACCGCCATCTGCGGTCAGGCGTAGCCGGTTGCACTCTCCGCAGAAGTGGTGCGACAAGGGTGCGATGACGCCAAGTGTGCCAGGGGCGCCGGGGAATCGGTAGTAGCGCGCCGGGCCCCAACCACCGGGCGCATCATCGCGGGAGACCGGCGTGAGCTCGCCGAGTCCCGCGGCAGCTCCCTCGGTAGCGATACGCTCGAGGATCTCATCGGTGGGGACGTGGTCGTCCTCGCTCCAGCCGTCGGCCTCGGCGCTCGCACAGCTGTGCTCGCCCACTTCGCCGACCGGCATGTACTCGATGAAACGCACGTGCACCGGACGATCAAGCGTCATGCGCGCGAAACCGAGGAGATCCTGATCGAGCGAACGCACCACGACCACGTTGAGTTTGACCGGGTCCATGCCCGCGTCGAACGCGGCCTCCATGCCCTCAAGCACATCGTCGAGTCGGCCCCGACGAGTGATGCTCGTGTAGATGTCGGGGTCGAGCGTGTCGAGGGATATGTTGATGCGCTTCAGTCCAGCCGCCGCGAGATCCGCCGCATACTGGGACAGCAGCGTCCCATTGGTGGTGAGCGCAATCGCCTCGATGCCTGTCGTTTCGCGCAACCGCCTCACGTGATCGACGATGCCCTGCCGCACGAGCGGCTCGCCACCGGTGAGGCGAATCTTGCTGATCCCCTCGCCCGCCGCGATCCGCGCGAAGCGCTCTATCTCCTCGAAGGAGAGGATATCCTCGTGTGCCTTCCACTCGATGCCGTCAGGCGGCATGCAGTAGACGCACCGCAGGTTGCACCGGTCGGTCACGCTTATGCGCAGGTAGTCGATCCGCCTGCCGAACGTATCAGTCGCCATGTGTGTACTCCTTGGGGCGGGCGAACGGACTTGAGAGGGCCCCCGGCGAGGACTGTCTGAGCGCCGGACTTCTCATGGCCGGTCGTCTCTCGTGCTGTTGAGGAACGTGCGCTCGACGAGATCGGCCAGTCCCTCGGCATCATCCAGACCGAAGACCGGGATATCCGTCACTTCAAGCTCGCCGTTGTCGGTCACCAGCGCGAAGAGCTCGGAGGTGTCGCAGACGAGTTCGGTGGAGCGGGCCCTGCGCGACACCTCGATCCGCACGTCACCCGCCCGCCGGTAGCCCTCCGTGAGCAGGATGTCCACGCCGGAGGCGAACGCCAGCAGTTCTTCGAGCGTGGCTTCATGATCCATCGAGCGCGTCATGCCGAGCTTGCTCGGCGAGCTCACGAGGGAGACCTCCGCGCCGGCCTTGGCGTGGCGCCATGAGTCCTTGCCCGGGACGTCGATGTCGAAGTCGTGCACGTGATGCTTGACGCTGCCCACGCGGTAGCCGCGCTGTGCGAGCGCACGGATGAGCCGCTCCATGAGCGTCGTCTTGCCCGAATCACTCTTGCCGACGACGGAGACGACGGGGATGCCGGTCCCCGCGCTCACGTCAGAAGCACCCGAGGTCGCAGTTATGGACCCGTAGCCCGGCAGCGTCGGCCGCAGCGCCAGCGACCTTGTAGGACACGCCCTGGTCCTCGGCGAACTTGCGCAGCACCGGGCACGTGATCTTGCCATCGCGCGCCTTGGCTTTGACCGCTTCCATCATCTCGTCGGTCACCTGCGATGCCCACCGGGGGTCTTTGAACTTCTGGTTCTCACTGCTGCTCACGCCGTACCCTCCTCGATATCGATCCGTATACACATGACCTCGGTGCCGGCGGCGACGAACGACTCGCCCTCGGGCAGGGAGATCAGGCAGTTGCCGCGGTGCATCGCTGTGAGCAGCGCGGAGGATTGGTTGCCCGAGATCGCCGCGGTGTAGCCGCCGCCGGGTGAGCGCGTGAGACGCCCGCGTAGGAAGTACCGGCGGTCGGACTTCTTCTTCGTATCGTGGTTGAGCGTGGCCACCACGCGAGGACGCGCGAGCGCGGTGAATCCTGCCATCTTGCGTATCGCCGGACGGACGAACATCTCGAAGCCCACCATCGTCGACGTGGGATTACCCGGAAGGCCGAAGAACGGCGTCCCGCCGATGGTGCCGAACGTCTGCGGTGCGCCCGGGCGCATGGCGACCTTCCAGAAGTCGAGTTTGCCCATCTCCTCGAGCACCTTCTTCACGACGTCGAAGTCACCCATGCTCACACCACCCGTGGTGACCATGAGGTCGAACTCGGGCGCACGCTTCAGGAGTGCTCGCGTGTCCTCCTCGGTATCCCGCGCGATGCCGAGAACGTACGGCTCTCCGCCGGCCTGAAGCACCTGCGCCGCAAGCGAGTGCGAGTTGGAGTTGCGGATCTTGCCGGGACCGGGTTTCACCGTGACCTCGACGAGCTCGTCGCCGGTCGAGACGATGGCCACCCGTGGCCTACGGCGGACCAGCAGCGTGTCGTGCCCGACGGATGCCGCAAGACCGATGGCGGCCGGTCCGATGGTCTCGCCGGCGAGTAGGACCGCCTCACCCTCGCGCACCTCCTCGCCGCGCGAGCGGATGTTCTCACCGGGTGTGACCGGCCGCAGCACCTCGACGGTGCCACCGGTGCTTCCACCGTTGCTGCCGGCGCGAGTCCTCTCGACCATCACCACCGCGTCCGCGCCATCCGGCACCGGAGCCCCGGTCATGATCCGGGACGCCTGACCAGGGCCGACCGGGATCTCCGGCTGGACACCTGCGGGGATGTGATCGACGACCTGGAGCGTCACCGGAGACGCCTCGGACGCATCACGCACGTCAGCGAAGCGCACGGCATAGCCGTCCATGGCCGAGTTGTCGAAGGGTGACACGTCGATGTCCGAGATGACATCGGCCGCGAGCACGCGGCCAAGAGATTCAAGGAGCGTGACCCGCTCGGTATCGAGCGCCACGATCCTGGAGAGTACCTGTTCCTGTGCCTCTTCGACGCTTATCACCTCAGTCATCCTCTCTTGACGTCACGTTGATGCGTGACGCGTTCGTATAGACGACCAGCTTACCACCGCGCGCGTATCCCACGAGCGTGAGCGACGCGCGCTCGGCGATGTCCACCGCAAGATCCGTCACCGCGGTACGGGAGACCACGATCGGGATGCGAGCCTTGGCCGCCTTCACGGCCATCTCGTAGCTGATGCGTCCCGTGGTGAGCAGAACGCCGTCGCGCGCGTCGATGCGGTCGAGCCAGATGCGGCCGAAAAGCTTGTCGAGCGCGTTGTGGCGGCCGACGTCCTCCCGGACGACGAGAAGCTTGCCGTCGACGGCGATGCCGCAGGAGTGCATCCCACCTGTATCCCGGTATGAGGAGGCCGACCGCGCAAGCTGGCCGACGAGGTCGTAGATCTGCTCGGAACCGATACGTGCATCCGAGACCACCGGCTCGATGCCCCTCGCGTGGCCGACGGAAGCGAACGTGATGCCCTTGCCGCATCCGGACGTCACGTAGCGCTTGCGCTCCGCGACATCGGGTGGCGCCTCCTCGCGGGAGCGCACGTAGACGAGGCCGCGCTTGTGATCGACGTCGACGCTCTCAAGGGCTTCGCGGTCGGTGATGAAGCCCTCGGACAGCAAGAATCCCACACCCAGGTCGGCGAGATCTTCAGGCGTCCCCTGCATCGTGGCGATCTCGCCGTCGTTGAGGAACACCGTGATGGGCCGCTCCGACGGCATGCCGCGTGCCGCGCGGGTGCCGACCTCGATCACCGAAACGCGAGTGGCTGGTTGCTCGTCCGAGTCCGATGCGAGGTCACGCGACTCCAGCAGCTCCTCCGGAGTGTTGATGTTGACGATACTGCGGAGGCCGGGGTCCACGTCCTTGAACGTATCGAGAGGGACCTCGACCGTCTCGACTGATGACGCGATCGCGATGAGACGGCGACGCCCCGATGCCAGCACCCGCCGCGCCTCAGGCAGACAGCTCACGTGGTAGAGGGCGAGCAGCGGCTCGGGACCCTTCTCGCCCACCGGCATCACCATCTGGGCGCCGGCACGCGCGTCCCAGAGCGCCCGGATGACCGAGGGTTCGAGCCAGGGCATGTCGGCTGCCACCGCCAGCACCCACTCATCCTCGGCGGCCGCAAGCGCCGTCACCAGCCCGCCGAGCGGGCCCTGGTAGGCGACCTCATCGGTCAGGATCCGCACCGAAGGCGGCAACCCCGCCGCCTCGATAGCTTCAGGGCGGTTCGTGACCACAGCGACATGCTCGCACACGCTGGCCGCAGTCTCAGCGACGCGCCGCACGAGCGGCTCGCCATCGAAGAGGAGCAGCGTCTTGTCGACGCCCATCCGCTGGGACCGGCCACCCGCCAGAACGGCGGCAGTGACCGGGATCCGGTTCGTTTCGTGCATATGCCTTACCTCCATCGCGAGTGCCGGCCCGCGAGCACCGCACCCGGTGGGCACAGCTTCCGTATCATACCCCAGTGGGTACGCCGACGGCAGACTGCACTCTCACGGAGGTCGCCTTGAACAGCGCGAGCACCTCCGATCCGGGCTCGAGGCCCAGTTCGCGCGATGCCGCACGCGAGACCGATGCGGCGATTCTGAGACCGTTCGATGAAAGGCTCACGCGATCGGTACTGCCCATGCGCTCGACCGCCTCCACGCGCATGCGCAGACGGTTGCGTGCCGACGACGGGGGCAACTCCGCGTCCCCGCTGAACAGCGTGACGTCCTCGGGCCTGATGCCGATGAGGACGTCGACGCCCACCGGGAGATCGGTACGCGCGTGGACGTGTTCGGAAGCCACCATGATGTCGGCTATGCCCTCCTCGGTAGCGACTATCCCACCGCGCAGGGCGGTGTCCATGCCGATGAAGTCGGCGATCCACTCATCGGTGGGCAGCGTCATGACCTCGTCCACCTCGCCGGTCCGCACGACCCGACCCTCGCGGATGATGCTCACCCGGTCGGCGACCACCATCGCCTCGTCCTGATCGTGTGTGACGTAGAGCGCCGTGACACCCTCGGCGGAGAGGATCTCGGAGAAGTCGGTCACGAGCCGACGTTTGATGAGCGGGTCGAGGTACGAGAGCGGCTCATCAAGGAGCAGGATGCGCGGCTCGAGCACAAGCGCGCGGGCGAGCGCGACCCGCTGCGCCTCTCCTCCCGAAAGCCTCAGTGCAGAGGACTTCTGGGTGCCGCCGAGACCCACGCGCTCGAGCGCCGCGGCCACGCGGTCGTCGCGCTCCGATCGGGGAACGCCGCGAAGCCTCAGCCCGTAGGCTACGTTCTCCGCGACCGTCCCTTTGAACAGATACGGGTTCTGGAAGACCGCCGCCATCATCATGCGGGCGTCCTTGTCCCCCGCCGTGACGGGGCGACCGTCCAGCGTGACGCGACCGTGCGTCGGCTTCTCCAGTAGTCCGAGCACGCGCAGGAGCGTCGACTTGCCGGAGCCGGATGGGCCGAGGATGGCGTGCGTCTCGCCGTCGCAGAGATCGAACCGCGCGACCTCCACCACGGTGCGCCGGTGGTAGCGAACGGTGATGTCTTCCCCCGTGATGATCGGCGTACCGCCGCAGTGATGCGTCCTAACGCTCATAGCGGCCGCCCGACTGCTGCACGCGGGTGAAGCCGTTCATTATCACGAACGAGATCCCGATCAGGATCAGCCCGAGGGCAAGGGCGAGGCCGAAGTTGCCCTGGCCCGTCTCCAGCTGGATGGCCGTGGTCATCACGCGCGTCTTGCCAGCGATGTTGCCACCCACCATGTTCACGGCGCCGACCTCGGAGATGATGCCGCCGAAGCCCGCCGCGACCGCCGCCATGACGCCCCGCCGGGCCTCCTTCACCGTCAGGACGGCCTCCTGCAGTTTGGACGCGCCGAGGGACCGAGCCTGGAGACGAAGCTCTGTGGGGACCGACGCGATCGCCGCAAGCGTCACACCCGTGACGAGCGGCGTGGAGATGATGACCTGCGCGATGATCATCGCGGTGACCGTATACAGCACGCGGGGCATATCCTGCCCCACCCACGCGAGATAGAGGTCCCAGATCGGTCCGCTCCGGGAGAGAAGCATGTAGACAGTGAGTCCGACGACCACCGGAGGAAGGCCCATACCGGTGTTGACGATCGCTATGATCAGCCCGCGACCGCAGAACCGATGCGCCCCGATGAGGTATCCGAGTGGAACGCCGATACACATCGCGAGGAAGAGTGAGATCCCGGAGACCCTCAGCGACAGGCCGATGATCTCGTAGAGCGCGGCGTCACCGCCGAACAGCAGCTTCACCGAGTCCACGAGCGCGTACCAGAAGACTTCCATCCCGCTCCTTCACACTTACGACACACGGAGCGCCTCCGCAGCAGCGGCGACGCCCCGTGAGATGCGATCGCGCCTGCCTCACCCGGCGTTCGGGAAGAACAGCGGTGCACCGAACTTCTCGACACCGTACTCGCCGATGATCGCCTGGGCCTCGTCACTGACGATCCAGTCGGCAAAGACCTGGGCGCCCTCCATGTTGGTGGCGTCGGTCACCGGGATGACACCATACTGGTTGAATAGTACCGCGTCACCCTCGCACAGGATCTCGAGCTGCAGGTCGTTGTTCATGTTCAGGTACGTGGCACGGTCGGTGAGTGTGTAGGCCGCCATCTCGGAGGCCATGGTGAGCACGTCGCCCATGCCCTTGCCGGCCGAGTTGTACCAGCCGCCGGCCGGTGTGATGGCAGACTTCTCCCACAGCGCCTTCTCAGCCGTGTGCGTGCCGGATTCGTCGCCGCGCGAGATGAACGTTGCACCTGCATCGGAGATCTTCTTCAGTGAGTCGGCGACCGTGGCACCCTTGATCCCCGCAGGATCGGCGGCCGGGCCGACGATGATGAAGTCGTTGTACATGACGTCGTGGCGATCGATGCCGAAGCCGTCGGCCACGAAGGCCTCCTCCTTGGCCTTGGCGTGCACCAGGAGCACATCGGCGTCCTTGTTCTGGCCGAGCTCGAGCGCTTCACCGGTACCCACGGCGATGACGTTCACCTTGTACTCCGGGTGCGCCTCCTCGAAGGCCGGGATCAGCACTTCGAACAGGCCGGAGTCCTGGGTGGACGTGGTGGACGCGAGGATGAGGTCGGTGGTCTCGATAGGCTCCTCGGCGACTGGCTCTTTCGCGGCGGGTTCCTCGGCGGCGGGCTCCTCTTCAGCCGCGCAGCCCGCGAGCGAGAACACGAGGGCGAACGCGAGGAAGACCACGCCGTAGCGCCGGATAGCCTTGCCCCTCAAGCGGTCGATCATGGAACGCTCCTTTCCAAGTCCGGGAGGCGGAGCCGTTTCTGGCTCCACCCTATGGGCCCCGTCGCCGTGGCGGCCGCTGTTCCGCGGTAGGCGTTGGGGGCTCGGAGGCTCACCGCCCGCGCATCGGGCGCGGCACGATAAAGTGCATCTTAGCGTAATACTCGGACGACGCAAGCGGCACAGGGCCCGGCCGATGGGCGCAATCGCTAGAGTGCGCCCCTGAGATGATCCGCGAGCGCATCCGCAGCCCTCGTGAGAGACGTGCGGGGAAGCACGAGGAAGAGCGGCCGCGCTACCGGGAATCCGGCGCCCGGGACAAGAGCGACCGTGCCCAGCTCGAGCGCCTTCTCGGCGACCTGCCTGCTCACGATTCCGAGGCCCATGCCCCCCTCGACCGCGCTCACGATCGCTTCATTCGTGCCGAGCTCCATGACGATCGCGAGATCGGCAGGGTCCACGCCGCTGCGCCGGATGATCTCTTCGGCGGCGATACGGGTCCCTGACCCGGCCTCCCGGACGATGAAGGGCTCGCCGGCCGCGTCGGAGAACGTGACCGCAGGACCACCGGCCAGCTTGTGCTTCGCCGGGCAGATGAGCACGAGCTCGTCGGTCCCGAGCGGCTCGTAGCGGACGCGAGCGCCGGGGACCTCCGCCCCCGTCATCCCGAGATCGGCCTCGCCGCGGGCGACATGCTCCACCACATCGGCCGAGTCATAGACCCGAAGGGTGGCGCCGACCTTCGGGTACGCCCGAAGGAAGGTGCCGAGTATGCGTGGGAGCAGATACTGACCCGGAGTGGTCGAGGCGGCGATGGTGATCCGCCCGGTGACGACGTCACCCATCGACTCGATGGCGTGATGGGCCTCGTCCACCTCGGCGAGGATCCGCCGAGCGTAGGGCACGAGCATCTCCCCCGCCTCCGTGAGGCCGATCTTGCGGTAACCGCGATCGAAGAGCGTCGCTCCTACGTCGGACTCCAGGGACTGCACGTGCATGGTCGCCGCCGGTTGTGAGATGCCGAGCGTGCGAGCGG
The DNA here is from genome assembly GCA_016933785.1 of Coriobacteriia bacterium. Taxonomy (GTDB): domain Bacteria; phylum Actinomycetota; class Coriobacteriia; order Anaerosomatales; family Anaerosomataceae; genus Anaerosoma. The sequence continues at coordinate 10,393 of JAFGAG010000072.1, forward strand.
CATCGGAGAACGAGCGATGGTCGACCACCGCTATGAAGGTCTTCAGCTGGCTGATGTTCACGGGCGGCTCCCTCTCCGGGTGCATTCATGCTAACCCACAGCCGGGACTTGCGGGAATCGGGCGGTATGCGATACTCATGAAAGTGAGATTGATTCTCACTTTGGGAGGACCGATGAGTTCGCGCCGCACAATCCGCTCCACCGAACCCATGGCGCTCTACGGCCGCGGGCGCGTCAGCGCACAGCGAGCAGCGATCGCGAAAGCCGCCGAGGCGATGAGCGGCGCCTTCGTCGCAGAGGAGCTGCACCGAGCGGTCACCTCCGTGGAACCCGGGATAGGACTGGCGACGGTCTACCGGGCCATAAGCGCCATGCAGTCGGCCGGGACGCTCGTGACCGTCGGCGAGCGTGACGGCTGCGCCCTGCTCGCGATCTGTGTGCGCGGCGACCACCATCACCACCTCGTCTGCACCGAGTGCGGCGCCGTGGTAGGTATCGACTGTCCTATCGACGAGACCACGATGCGCGCGGCGGCGCGCGAGGGTCATCTCGTGACGAGTCACCAGATCGTCCTCTACGGGCTGTGCGCCCGATGCCGGGCCCGGACGGAGAACACCTGATGTCACACATACACATCCCCGACGGAGTGCTGCCCTGGTGGTTGTGGCTTTCGGGCTGGATCGCCGCCACGGTGCTCATCGGCATCGCCGCGGATCGCGCCACGCGCTCGGGCTCCAGGCGGGCGGTCCCGCTCATCGGGGCCGTGTCGGCGCTCGTACTCGTGGCGATGTCGAGCGAGATCGTGCCGATCGCCTATCACGTGAACCTCACCGTGATCGCAGGCGTGCTTCTCGGGCCATGGCTGGGATTGATCGCGGCGTTCATCGTGGTGCTCGTGCTCGCACTCCTCGGGCATGGTGGTGTCACGGTGGTCGGACTCAACGCACTCGTCATCGGCACCGAGATCGCACTCGGCTGGGCACTCGTACGCACGGGGGTGCGGCTCGCTGGCCTCAAGAGGATCCGTCCGGTCGCGGCCGTCTCGACGGTGCTCACGCTCGCGGTGACCACCACGATGCTCGTGGGCATCGTCGCGCTCGCAGGGGCCCCGGCCACCGGACGTGAGACCGGCGCACTCGATGCCGAGACGCTGGAGTTCCGGAACCCGCTCTCAGGCGGTCTGTTCTCGATCGGCCTCCTCGGAGGCCACGACCACGAGCACGCGGAGGACGAGCACGAGGGCGAGCACGCCGAGGACGAGCACGAGGGCGAGACGCTCGCAGTGTCGCGCTTCGCGGCGGTGGTCTACACGCTTGGCCCGATCGGCTGGCTGCTCGAGGCGCTCGTGACGGCCGCCGTTCTGGGATATGTGGGCAAGGTCCGGCCGGGACTGCTCTTCGGCGGCCAGGGCGTGCAGGGTCGCGTGGGGCGCATCGGCGACGAACACGGAGGTCGCTGATGGACGTCACCGCCGTCGACCGCTCGGCCGTCTCGGGCGACACTCTGCTGCATCACGCCGCACCCGCGAGCAAGCTCGCGGCGACCGGACTGCTGCTCGGTGCCGTGATGGCAGTGAACGATCCGCTCGTGGCCGCAGGCGTTGCGCTCTCGCTCACGGGTGCGGGCGCCGCCGTAGGGTTGCCGCTCAGGAAGATGCTGCCGCTCGCACTCTATCCCGCGCTCTTCGCGCTCATCTTCGCGTTCGCCGCCGCCCCGGGGCCGGTGACCGGCGCAGTGGTGGTTCTCAAAGCCGTCACGGCCGCACTCGCCGTCGTGACGCTCATGTTCTCGACCCCCTACCCGCAGGTCTTCGCCCCGATCCAGCGCGTGACACCCCAGGTCGTGGGTGACGCACTCCTGATGACGTACCGGTCGCTCTTCATCCTCGCCGAGAAGTTCGCCGATCTCACCCGGGCGGTGCGGCTGCGCGCGGGGCTGTCTGCACGGCAGCCCGTGCGATCAGCGCAGGCCACCATCCGCGCGCTCGGTGGACTGCTCTTGTACTCGCTCGACCTCTCGCAGCGGGAGTACGACATCCTGTACCTTCGCGGTTACGAGGGCGGGCTCCGCGTCACCACACGACGGAGCGTCGACCACAAAGCGGACACGGCGGCCGTGCTGTACGCCGCACTGATCCTGGCGGTCGTTCTTGCCTTCCGTATGACGCCGGCACTCTCGGGCTACTCGTGGCTCGTGACCGTCGCAGGTGCGGTGGACCTCCTCACGGGACTGTCGATCGGACGGAGACGCTGATGCCCAAGCACACCCACGACCACGGCCGCCTCGCGGATGCCAAGGAGATCATCAGGATCAGCTGCGTGCGACACACGTACGAGGACGGCACGAGCGTGCACCTGTGTGGGCTCGACTTCCTCGCGCACACTGGCGCGCGGGTGGCCGTGCTCGGCCCCAACGGGTCGGGCAAGACGACGATGCTCTACCACATCCTGGGACTCATGAAGCCGCAGGAAGGTGCAGTGACGGTCTTTGGAGTGTCGCCCTCGGAGCAGTGGCCCACGATCCGGAGGCGCATCGGTGTGGTACTGCAGAACGTCGACGAGCAACTGCTCGCACCCACGGTCATCGACGACGTGATGTTCTCGCCGCGGCAGTACGGGATGACCGAGGCGGACGCGCTCGCGGCGGCGCACCGCGCGCTCGACCTGCTCGGGATCAACGACCTCGCCGATCGCGTACCGCACAACCTCTCGGGTGGCGAGAAACGCAAGGTGGCGCTCGCCGGTGCGCTCGTGATGGATCCAGAGCTGCTCATACTCGATGAGCCGTTCGAGGGACTCGACCCCAAGTCGCGCTCAGGGTTGCTCGCTCTGCTGGACCAGCTTGCACGGGAGCGGAACATGACGATCGTGATGTCCACACACGACATCGACTCCGTGCCCGAGTTCGCCGACTACGCGTACGTACTTGCCCCAGGCGGGCGGATCGCACTCTCGGGAACGCCGGAGGAACTGTTCTCGCACGCAGACGTGCTGGCGGAGGGCAATGTGACCCCGCCGATCCTCGCCGAGTTGTTCGCACGCCTGCGCGCGGCGGATGCCACAGCTCCGGCGCCCGCGCTCTCGGTCGCCGACGCGGTCGACGCGCTCACCGCGTGGAAAGGCTGCACCGAGTAGCTCCGCAGTGATGAACGTACGTGACTGCGCCTACTCCTCCACCGGAAAGATCGCGGTGATGCCGTCGCGCGCGATCACGATGAACGGCGGCGTGGCGACGAGGCGGTCATCCTCCACGCGGTGGATCGAGGCATCGGTCACGGCGTAGAAGTCCTTGTTCTTCGCATTCAGTGAGTCCGAGAGACGTGCGCCCTCGAGGATATGCATATCGCCCTCGATGCGATGGTCCTTCGTGATGATCATGACGCGGATGGTGTCCTTCTTGGTGATCGTCATGCCCGTGCCTCCTAATGCCGAACCGCATGTGTGCCCGCCCAGTTCTTCCGGATGATCGTGCCTGCGTGCTCGCCGCGAAGCGCACGGGTGAGGTTGCCGCGCTCGAGCCCATCGACCATCTGCACGCGATCCTATTGTACGCCACCGGCCGCCGTGGCCAGGAGCGACGCGTGCAGCCGCAAGCCTACTCGAGCGCCAGCGACACCGCCGATTTCACATCGGCGCAGACTGCGGCCCCTCCGCCAAGGAAGCGTGCAGAGCGGACCACCGCCTTGTTCGCCACGAGGCACCCCCGGGCCGCCGGTGCGAGCGCAGCCGCCCGGGTGAGCAGCATCACGGAGCCGAGCCTACCCTGGAGCGCACCCCCGGCGAGCGCGTCGGGGAAGTCCTGGCCTGTGGCGATCGCGACTCCGTCCCAGTGCAGACCCTGGTCTGCCGCATAGCCGGCGACGACCGCGGCGGTCGCGTAGCGATCGTCACCGCTCAGCCGCGTCACTGCATCTTCACCGAGGCTGACGGTGAGACCTGCGACCACCCCATCGGATACGACGGAGGCCCCGCCGAGTACCAGTACCCGTGTGGCTCCGATCTCTCCAAGCGCCAGAGCGGTCGACTCCGGCAGCTCGTCCGGATCAGTCAGCAGGAGCGGCCATCGCTTCGCCACGCAGAGTGGAGAAGCGGCGAGCGCATCGGGGAAGTCTGTGCCGGTGGCGATGAAGCACGTCCCGTCGTAGGCGTCTCCGGATGCGGCAGCCACTGCTCGGGCGATCGATTCGGCAGTCTCATAGCGATCCGAACCGCCGATCCGTTGCACCGCGTCCTCACCGAGCACGCCTCTGAGACAGGCCTCGACGGACGGGCCGACAGCCCCCTCGCCGCCAATGATCACCGCCGAGGTGGCTCCAAGCCGTTCGATCTCAGCCAGGACGGCTGCCGGAAGCGACCCACCGCGCGTGAGCAGGATGGGGGCGTTGCGGACGCCGGCAAGCGCTGCTCCACCGAGGGCGTCAGGCCAGTTCTCACCGGTCGCGATGACGACACACGACGCCTTGGCGAACGAGGCCTGGCTCATCCGTATCGCGGTCTCATACCGATCGGGGCCCGCTACGGTGGTGAAGGCGACATCGGGATCGATCGCCTCCGGATCGATCGTGAAGACAGCAGTCGTGGTGGATGAGTTGCCGGACATGTCGGTCGCGGTGACCGAGAGGGTGTGCTCGCCGGGGGCGTCGACGAGACCACCGGAGCCGAACGCTGTCCCATCCAGCATGCCGGTAACCGACTTCAGCGCGGCGTCCTTCGCCATGAACTCGGGCGTGATACCCAAGGCGTAGACACCGCCGTCCTTCACGCACGAGAGCGTGATCGCCGGAGCGGTCGTGTCGGGCAAGACATCGCGGAAGTGGATGTAGCCGGACGGCTCGGCCGCCGGTATCATACGCCGGTTGTACTGGAGCCGCAGCCCGTAGTTGTACTCTTCGACCACGACAGTGCCATCACTGTTGACGGCTTCGACATACGCGACATGCCCGAGCGCACTCACCGTCCCCGCCGCCCACCAGGCGATCGCTCCGACAGCCGGGGTGCTGTTCACCGGATAGCCGAGGACGAGCGCGTTCGCCCCCCAGTTGCCAGCATTGCCCCAGCGGCCGCCATCCATGAAGTTGTAGAAGCTGCCCATGCCCGCGTTGCGGTTCATACGCCACGCCACGAACGACGTGCAGTAACGGTAGTAGAAGCCCCAGGGGTCGACCGCGCCAGGGTCGGCCGCGGGATACGGGTAGTCGTCGGCCGCGAACGCAGCCGCGGGCGACACCAGCAGGACGATCGCGACCAGGACGGCGACCGTCATGTCCAGGTACCTATGCGCCTGAAGACCTCTGATCGCTACCACCGTCCCGAAAGCCTATCGTGTCCCAGCCATTCTAGGTGAGTGCTGAGGCAGCGCAAACCGCGAGGCGCAGGACGGACCCGCACCGCAGACAGCATGCGGGTCGCATAGTACGATTCGCACACAGCGTGTCCCAACTGGGCGGAGGGGTGAGGATGCAGGCGAATGGGAAGACCATCGCGGTGACCGGCGGCGGTAACGGTATCGGCCGGGAGCTCGTGCTCCAGTTGCTCGCGAAGGGCGCGCGGGTCGCAGCCCTCGATATCAGCGAGGACGGCCTGGCCGAAACAGCCCGGCTCGCCGCAGCCGACGCGGAGAGGTTGTCGACGCACAATGCCAATATCGCCGATCGAACGGCCGTCGAGGCGTTGCCGGCAGCCATCATCGAAGCGCATGGGCAGATCGACGGCATCATCAACTGTGCGGGTATCATCCAGCCGTTCGTGAAGGTCAACGCGCTTGAGTACTCGGCAATCGAGCGTGTCATGAACGTGAATTTCTGGGGCGTCGTACACATGGTCAAGACGTTCCTGCCGCACCTCCTCGAACGCCCCTCGGCACACATCGTCAACATCTCGAGCATGGGTGGGTTCCTACCGGTGCCCGGACAGTCGATCTACGGCGCCTCCAAGGCGGCCGTGAAGCTGATGACCGAAGCGCTCCACTCGGAGCTCACCGATACGAACGTGCGCGTAACCGTCATCTTCCCCGGTGCCATCGGGACGGATATCTCGAAGAATTCGGGCCTCGATGCCCCCACGGCAGCCGAGGCCAAGGAGAGCGGCGCGCCAGAGTTCAAGACGACCTCACCGCAGGAAGCTGCGCGAGTGATCATCGACGCGATGGAACGCGACGCATTCCGCGCGACCATCGGTAAGGACGCGGCGCTGATGGATCGGCTCTCGCGTCTCATGCCTGAGCGGGCCGCAGCGATCATCTACAAGCAGATGAGGAGCTTGCTCGCAGGCTGAGGTCGGAACGCTCACCGTTGCCGGTCGATCTCAGCCCGGACTTCCTCAGCACGATACTCGACGATCCGGCGAATGAGATCGGCTGGCAACGGCTCGTCGAGCCCAAAGCGCACGGACCCTTTGCCGCGCACGTATGGCGCAAGTTCCTCCTGGAACGCATCCATGCCGCTTGGCGTGGGGTACAGGCCCACATGCCGCGCGAAGCCGCCGAAGTGGACCACGTGCTTCCCCGCGATGTCGAACGTGGGTATGCCGTAACTCATCGTCTCGACCGCCTCAGGGATCACCGCACGTATGATGGCGCGCACCCGGGCCAAGTCAGCCCGTGCCCTTGATGGCGCTTGTGCGATGTACTCATCTATCGCGGCCGTGCCTTCCGTTGTGTCCATTGTGTTCCTCGCTTCAGCAGTCGCGGCTCTCTTGCTGTACGGTACCCTCCCGGCCTCCGGTCCTTTCGGCAACGCTGGTACCCACCTGACTGTCCGCGCTCAACCCCGCACCTGCGCTACACTGTGCTGCATCGCTGAAGTGCTTGCACGGAGTGCGGTATGGCCCTGAGGACAAGCTGACAAGGGAGTGACGCGTGAGGACATCCGTCAAATCTATCGCACTGGCCATGGCACTGATACTTGGCGTCGTGGCTTTGCCGGGATGCTCCACGGGTGGCGAACCCGGAGGAACCGACGCGCCGGCCGAAGCGACGCTCAGTGAGACCTTCACTTTCGCCCAGGGTGCCGATCCCCGGGGCCTCGACCCGGCCCGCATCGACGACCTTGAATCCGCCAAGCCGATCGGCAACATATACGAAGGGCTGACGAAGTACGCCGCGGACTCCACTGAGATAGAGCCATGTCTCGCAGAGAGCTGGACGATCAGCGACGACGGCCTGAGCTACACGTTCGAGCTCCGTGAAGGCGTCACGTTCCACGACGGCACCGACTTCAACGCCGAAGCCGTGAAGTTCAACATCGATCGTCAACTACCGCCGCTGGTGGATGACGACATGCCGTACGCCTCGTTCACCTTCGGTACCGTGAGACAGGTCGTCGTCGAGGACGAGTACACCGTGCGCATCGACCTCACCCAGAAGAACACGGCGTTCCTTGCCAACCTCGCAATGAGCATGGCGGCGCCGATGGTGAGCCCCGCGGCGCTCAAGGCGGGTGGCAACTCGGTCATGGATGCGCCGGTGGGCACTGGTCCCTACCGGTTCGTTGAGTGGAACAAGGGCGAGGATCTGGTGCTCGTGCGCAACGAGGAGTACTGGGGCGAGCCCGCAAAGACCAACAACATCGTGTTCCGCTTCATCACCGACAACTCGGCCCGCGTGCTCGCGCTCAACAACGGCGAGGTCGATATGATCGACGGTATCGACGCGACCGTGGTGGATACGATCACCGGCGCCGGCAACGAACTCTTCGAGGCACCCGGCATGAACGTCAACTACATGGCGTACAACACGACCCGGTCGATCTTTGCCGACGCTGCGAGCAGGAAGGCCTTCTCGCAGGCTGTGAACGTGGACGAGTTGGTGCAGAGTCTCTATCAGGGCTATTCAGAGACCGCAACGACCATTCTGCCGACTTTCATGCCCGGCTTCGACTCTTCGGTGGAGCAACCGGGCTACGACCCGGAGGCCGCCAAGGCTGGTCTTGCAGCAGCTGGCATCACCACGGTCCACATGATCACCTACACGAACCCCCGGCCGTACAATGCGGCCACAGGGGCATCCCTTGCCGCCGCCATCCAGGGCTACCTGCAGAAGGTCGGCGTCGAGTGCACGATCGACACCTTCGACTGGACCACCTACAAGGAGAAGGTCAAGGCGGGCGATTACGACGTCGCCTTCTACGGATGGATCGGTGACAACGGTGACCCCGACAACTTCCTCAACCTGCTCGCGGACAGCGATCCGAACCTGAACCTCGCGCGGTGGGACGACGCCACCTACCAGCAGATGATCAAAGACGCGCTCGCCCTTCCCAACGGCGCCGATCGCAACGCAGCCTACGCCGCGTGTGAGAAGTACGTGGCCGAGCGCTCTGTGTGGTTGGTGATCTCGCACGCGAAGCAGCAGGCTGCATTCCGGCCCGGTGTGCGCGACTTCGTCTATCACGCCACCGGCAACCTCTACCTTGCGGACGCTGTGGTGGAGCAGTAGCACGGAACGCCCCGGAGCGTCAGTCTCCGGGATGCAGGTAGCAAGCGACCAAGTGGCCGGGGGACACCTCACGCAGAGGTGGCATCTCCACGTCGCAGTCGCATCCCACACAATCACTCTTCGCGTAGCAGCGACTGGCGAAGCGGCAGCCCGGCTTGGGGTCGATCGGGCTGGTGACGTCGCCCTCCAGCAGGATCCGCTCGGTGCGCAGCGCGGGATTCGTGACCGGTATCGCCGAGAGAAGCGCCTTGGTGTACGGGTGAAGCGGGTTGCTGTACAGCTCGCGCTTGGGGGCTACCTCCACGAGCTTGCCCAGGTACATCACGCCGACACGGTCGGAGATGTGCTTGACCACGTTGAGGCCGTGAGCGATGAACAGGTAGGTCAGGCCGAACTCCTCTGACAGGTCGTCAAGCAGGTTGAGCACCTGCGCCTGGATCGACACGTCGAGCGCCGAGACCGGCTCGTCACACACGATGAGCTTGGGCTCCATCGCAAGCGCGCGCGCGATTCCCACGCGCTGCCGCTGGCCGCCGGAGAACTCATGCGGGAACCGGTTGCGGTAGTTCGCCGAGAGACCGACCGCATTCAGCAGGTACCCCACGCGGTCGTCGATCTTCTCGGCGGGTTGGAGTCTGTTGACACGGATGGGCTCGGCGATGATGTCGCCCACCGGCATCCGCGGGTTCAGACTGGCGTACGGATCCTGGAAGATCAGCTGGATGTCCCGGCAGTACCGTCGACGCTCCTGCGGGCGCAGCTTAGCGAGGTCGACGCCCCCGTACACGATCTCGCCCGCGGTCGGCGTGTAGAGATCCACCAACAGCTTGCCCACCGTAGTCTTACCGCACCCCGATTCCCCAACGAGTCCGAACGTCTCGCCAGGGAAGATGTCGAGCGATAGGTCATCCACAGCCTTGAGCACCGATGTCGTGCGCCCGAGCAGATCGCGGTCCATGGTGAAGTGCTTCGAGAGGTGGCGCAGGCTGATCAACGGCTCGGTCACTGCCGCACCTCCGTCACGTCGACGAAGCAGCGGAGCTTGCGACCGTCCGCGCGCTCGACAAGCGGCGGCATCTCGCGGACGCACTGCTCGGTGCGGTAATCGCAGCGGGGGGCGAATGCACACCCCGTGGGCAGGTTGAGCGGATTGGGGACCATGCCCCGGATCATGTAGAGCGGCTCATCGCTCTCGGTCTCATCCATACCAGGGATGGACTCGAGCAGCCCGAGGGTATAGGGGTGCAGCGGCTGCTCGAAGAGATCCTCCGCGCACGCCTCCTCGACCACCTGCCCGCAGTACATCACGACGACACGATCTGCCGTCTCCGCCACCACACCGAGGTCGTGGGTGATCAGGATGACGGCCATACCGATCTTCTCTCGCAGTTCGGCGAGCAGAGCGAGGATCTGCGCCTGGATCGTCACGTCGAGGGCAGTGGTCGGCTCGTCGGCGATGAGCACATCGGGGTCGCACGACAGCGCCATGGCGGTCATCACACGCTGGCGCATGCCGCCCGACATCTGATGAGGGTAGTCTTTGACGCGCTTCTCCGGGCTCGGAATACCCACGAGGCGCAGCATCTCGATGGCCCGCTCGGCGGCAGCCTTCTTGTCCAGCTTGAGGTGGGTGCGGATGCTCTCGGTCAACTGATCCTCGATCGTGAAGACCGGGTTCAGGCTCGTCATCGGCTCCTGGAAGATCATCGAGATGTGGTTGCCGCGGACGTCGCGCATCTCCCGGGCCGGCAGCTTCAGCAGATCCTTGCCCCGGTACACGACCTCGCCCGCGGCTACGCGACCCGGTGCCTGCAGCAGACGCATCGCTGAGAGTGCGGCCACGCTCTTGCCGGAACCCGACTCCCCCACGATCGCAAGCACCTCACCTTCGCGGACCGTGAAGCTGACGTCGCGCACTGCGCGAACGGTCCCGCGTTTCATCACGAACTCGGTGGAGAGGTCGCGCACGTCGAGGATGACCGGCCGGCCGTCGCAGCGCGACGGCGTGCGCGTCACGTCGATGGCCATGGGCCCGCCGCTCATGCCGGTGTCTGGTGTCGTCATCGCACGCCCCTACTTGATCCGCGCACGGGGGTCGAGCGCATCGCGCAGACCATCGCCGAGCAGGTTGAACGCGAGCACCGTCGCGGTGATGGCCATGCCCGGATACAGCAGCGTGTGCGGCGCCTGGAAGATGAAGCCACGCGCACGGCCGAGCATGTCGCCCCACTCAGGCTGTGGTGGCTGTACGCCGAGGCCAAGGAATCCCAGCGCGGCGGTGTCGAGTATGGCGCTCGAGATACCGAGCGTGGCACGGACGATGATCACCGAGAGCGCATTGGGAAGCACGTGCCGGAAGATGATCCGGGCGTCCGACAGGCCGACCACATGCGCGGCGGCGATGTAGTCGTTCTCTTTGATGGACAGGATGTTGCCGCGCACGATGCGTGCGTACTCGGGAATCGAGACAAGCCCGATAGCGATGACAGCCTTGTCGATGCCTTTGCCCAGCGCCGCCATGAGCGTGATCGCGAGCAGGATGGACGGGACGGCGAGCATCATGTCCATGAGCCGCATGATCACCGTGTCCACCCAGCCGCCCGCGTAGCCAGCGATCGCACCGAGGATGATGCCGGTCGTAAGTGCGATCGACACCGCGAGCAGACCGACGGTGAGGGAGACGCGGGTCCCCGCGATGACCCTGCTGAAGATGTCCATGCCGAGCTGATCGGTCCCAAACCAGTGCTCCGCGCTCGGCGGCTTGAGCGCGTTGGACATCTCGGTCTCGATCGGGTTGTAGGGCGTGATATACGGCCCGATGACCGCGATGACCACGAGCGCTGTGATGAACACAAGGCTCACGAGTGCCGCCCTGTTGGCCCGCAGGCTACGCCACATCTCGAGCCATTGATTCTCGGGCTTGTCGTGCAGCGTCTCGTCGTGTTCGTAGACGGGAATCTCTCCGTCCGGAAGCGCGATGCCCATCGCGAAGGTCTCATCGGCCTTCTGGCTCTCGCTTCCCCTCATCGGGACCTCGTCGACCGAGGATTGGTTCCACTCACTCATGGGTCACCGCTCCTTCTTCGACGAGTACTTGATGCGTGGGTCGAGCGACGCGTACGCCAGGTCTGCCACGAGGTTGATCGTCACGAAGATGACCGCGACCAGGAGCACGATGCCCTGGACCACGGGAAAGTCCGATTTCAGGATGCAGTCGACGGTGAACTTGCCGATGCCCGGCCATGAGAACACGCTCTCGGTGAGTAGCGCGCCCCCGAGCAGGGAGCCGAACTGTAATCCGATGACGGTAGTCACCGGGATGAGTGACGGGCGCAGCGCGTGCTTGCCGATGACCTTCGTTTCGGCGATGCCCTTTGCGCGTGCCGTTCGGATGTAGTCCTGGCTGAGCGTCTCAAGCATCGATGATCGGGTCATGCGCGTGATGATCGCCATCGAGTACATGCCGAGCGCGAGCGCAGGCAGGACAAGGTGCTCTAGTGCGTTGCCGAACGCGGTCCAGTTGCCTTCGATGATCGCGTCGACCATGTAAAACCCAGTCACTTCGACAGGCTTGAGAAGGACGTCGATGCGGCCCCCGGACGGAAACCAGTGCAGGAAGCCGCTGAAGAACATGATGAACAGGATGCCAAGCCAGAAGATCGGTATCGAGACGCCCACGAGGGCGAACAGCGACCCCGCGGCGTCGAAGATCGAGTTCTTCTTGACCGCCGCGATCACACCGAGCCCGATGCCGACGATCGAGGCGAAGATGATAGCGGCGATCGCGAGCTCGATAGTGGCCGGAAAGCGGGCGAATATCTCCTCGGTCACCGGCGTCTTGGTGTAGTAGGAAGTGCCCAGGTCGCCTTTGAGGGCGCCGCTGAGGTAGTTGAAGTACTGGGTGATGACGGGCTCGTTCAGACCGTTCACCTCGCGCCATGCCTCGATCTTCTCGATGGTCGCATGCTGACCGAGCACGATCGGCGCCGGATCGGGCGAGAAGACGCGCATGAGGGCGAACACGATGATGGAGACCCCGATCATCACCGGGACCACCATGAAGACTCTCTTGATGACGTACTTCAACATATGCGGTCGCCTTCATGCGGGACTGCGAACGATGCAGCCGGGAACCGTGCTGCGGCTCCCGGCTGCGACCGCGTCGTTCGTCAGTCGTTCACCCTACTGCGCTTCGACAACCGCGTTCTTGAGGAACACGTTGCCTGTCTGGTGATACACGAAGCCGGACACCTGCGGCCTGAAAGCAGCAAGCGTCTTGGCGTGGGAGATGGGCAGCCAGATCGCGCGCTCGGCCACGTACTTCTCCATCTCGCCGTAAGCGGCGTTGCGCTCGTCGCCGTTGGGGAGCAGGAGCGCGTCTCTGATCATCTGCTGGTAGGTCGGGTCCTCCCAGCGGGCCACGTTCATGGTCGGATCCGGGTCGGACAGCAGGTTCATGAAGTTGTCCGGGTCGCCGTTGTCGCCGATCCAGCCGTAGTAGCAGATGTCGTAGTCACCAGCGCGGACCTTCTCCTTGTAGGTGGTCCAGTCGAAGGTGTCGATCGTGCACTCGACGCCCACCTTCTGGAGGTAGCCCTGGATGGCGGTGGCCAGCGCAACACCGGTGGCGGCGTTGTACGGGCGCGGGTTGGTGTAGGCGATCATGTGGACCTTGGTGATGCCAGCGGCCGCAAGACCGGCCTTGGCGGCTTCGGGATCGTACTCGACCTGCTTGACCGTGGCGTCAAAGCCCGGTACGAAGGTCGGCAGGATCGTGTCGGCCACATCCGAGTAGCCCTGGTACAGACTCGTCACGAGCTCCTCGCGGTCGATCGCCTGCGAGAACGCGATACGAGCGGCCTGGTCCTTGAACAGCGAGGTCGTGGTGTTGTAGGCCATGTAGTTGATGTTCATACCTTCGGCCTCGAACAGCTCGTTGCCGGCACCGGTGATCTGGTCGACGACGGTTGCGTCGATACCGTCGATCATGTCGACCTCGCCGTTGTTGAGCGCAAGCACACGGGCCGAGTTGTCAGCGATGAAGCGGAACACGATGTTCTTGGTCTTTGCGGGCTCGCCCCAGTACTCCTCGTTGCGCACCAGCACGACGTTCTCGCCCTTGTTCCACTCGACGAACTTGTACGGGCCAGTACCGACCGGGCTCTCCATGACCGAGTTGCTGCCGGCCTCGAGTGCCGCCGGGCTGACGATCGGGGCGGCCATGCTCATCGCAAGGTTGGCAAGGAACGCCGTGTTGGGAGCGGTGAGGTTGATCGTGACCGTGTAGTCGTCGACCACCTCGACGTCCTTGACCGAACCAAAGACGAAACCAGCGTAGCCCATCTCCTCGGTGACGAGCGGCGGGAGCTGGCGGTCGATGTTGAACTTGACGGCCTCGGCGTTGAAGTCGGTGCCGTCGTGGAACTTCACGCCTTCGCGGAGCTTGAAGGTGTAGCTCAGACCGTCGTCGGTGATCGTCCATGACTCGGCCAGGCTCGGCTCCACCTCGGTGGAGTCGTCGTTGTACTTGAGCAGTCCTTCGTAGATGTTGACGATGATCTTGGAAGACTCGCCGTCATCCACCAACGCCGGGTCCAGACCGCGCGGATCAGCCCCCTGTGCGTAGGTGAACGTCTCGGCGAACGTCGCCTCGGCCGGCTCTTCAGCCGCCGGCTCCTCCTCGGGCGCCTCTTCCGCCGCACAGCCGGCGAGGGCTGTCACGACAAGCGCGAGGGCGAGCATGAGCGAAAGAAGACGTACAGACTTCTTCATGCTCCATCAATCCTTCCCTGTCTGGTCCCGCGTGAGTATTCGTCCACCGCTCGGTAGCGGTGGCCTCAGAAAGTGTAACGCAGCGCGACTGGACACGGAACGGCGCGTATCGCACGATCACCCCCCGCGGCAGGCACGGAGTGCGTCGCGGACCGGTCGTCTACCCGTGCGTCCTGCCTCTCGGGTACAGAATGCGCTCGGCAGCATACGCGACGCGTGGGTAAGCGAGGGCCTGCAGGCCCTCGGTCGCGGCGTCACCTTGAGCGATCGCGATCGAGACCGCGGGCGCGGCGACCAGCGTGCAGCGCCGCAACACGAGAAGCGGGAGCGCACCGAAGACGACCGCGTTTGCGAGTCCCGTTGCCGCGCCCACGCCCATCAGCATCGCCGAGGCGAGTGCCATCGCCAACCAGAACGGTGCGCCACCCTCGGTCAGCCGGTATACGAACATGTGGAACCATCCATGCGTGTACGATTCGAGCAACCCGCTCTGGATCGGGAGCCATGCGATGACTCCCACGACACCTGCGGTGGCTGCGAGCAGGCCCGCCGGAAACCGTCGTGCGGCCTCGATCGCACCGGCCTCGGCACGCGCGAGCAGCGCCTCATCGATCTCGCCGACGTGTTCGACTCTGACGCCGACGAGGCGGGCGAGCGGCACCCAAAGCTTCACCGGACCGCCGAAGACGAGACGAAGCCACGCCCGCTCTGTGCGTTCGATCGGCAGGGGCTCGTGCCCGTCGTCCGTATCCATGGGGCGCCTTCCGGTCCGGTGAGCAGGTCTCACCTCTCCATCGGATGATAGCGCCGCCGGCTTGACGCCGGGGCTGGATCGACGCCGCGCCAGGTTTTCGTCCGTGGCCGGTTGGGGTATACCAGGAAACGGCGCGCCGACCCGTCCGGCACGCCATCCGTATGTCTGAGATCAGGGGGAACCATATGACGCCAGCGGGACAGCCAGTGCTGCAGGTCCTCGCACTCACCAAGCGCTACGGTGACCTTGAGGCCGTTGCGGGCATCGACTTCGAAGTCGCCGCAGGTGAGATCTTCGCGCTGATCGGTCCGAACGGAGCGGGCAAGACGACCACGCTCAGGATGGTCGCGACGATCCTCAAGCCCACATCAGGCGAGATCCTCGCCAACGGCTGCGACGCCGTGGCCGATCCCGACCGCATGCGCCAGCAGATCTCGTATCTGCCCGAGGAGGCCGGCGCGTACAAGAACCTGAAGGCGATCGACTACCTCAGGTTCGTAGCCGACATCTTCTTCGAGGATCGTGAGCGAGCCGCTCGGGCCGTGGCGGTCGGCCGCGAGGTCTCCGGCCTCGGCGACCGTCTTGACGACAAACTCGGCTCCTACTCGAAGGGCATGACGCGGAAGTTGCTTCTCGCCCGAACAGTGATGACCGAGCCCGCCCTTGCGATCCTCGATGAGCCGACGAGCGGGCTTGACGTCATCAACGCGATCGAGCTGCGGGAACGGATCAAACAGATGGCGCGCGACGGCATGTCGGTACTGCTGTCGAGCCACAACATGCTCGAGATCGAGTACCTCTCCGACCGTGTCGCGATGATCGCTGCTGGTCGCATCCACGCCACCGGCACACCGGCGGAGCTCAAGGAGCGCTACAGTGCCGAGAACCTCGAGCAGGTCTTCGCCCAGGTGGCACGCGATGGCAAGGAGGTCGTGCGATGAGGCGCTTCCTGGTCCTGCTCAAGAAGGAACTCGGCGAGCTGATCAATCTGCAGACGCTCCTTCCGTTCGCCGTGGTCGTCCTGATGTTCATGGGCCTCGGTCAGACGCTCTCCTCGGTGAACGCGGAGGCGGACGCTTCAGTGGTGGTTGCGGTCGCCGATCGCGACGGTGGTGTGCTCGCGGGAGTGGTCACGGCGGCACTCGAGCAGGCTGGTCTCGAACCGGTGGCGGTGACGTCTACGATCGACGACTCCACCGCTGCGGATATCTTGGACGAAGCGGGCGCCGACATCGCTGTCGAGATCCCCGAGGGGTTCTCAGCCGCCCTCGCGGCCGGCGAGCAGCAGCACGTTGAGTCGTGGGCGCGCGTCCGCAACTTCTCGATCGTCGGCAACCAGGACATCGCTGCCCTCGGGACCGCGCTCGAGGTCGTGAACTCCACGGTCGCGGCGGCTATCGGCGCTGAAGCGGCGCCAGACGTTCCGCCCGTGATGCTGCAGCGACCCGTCATTACATCCGAGCACGTCATGGTAGGCGACAACACCGCGGAGGCCTCAGCGTCCGCAGTGATGGGCTTTGTCAGTCAGCAGACGATGTTCATCCCCATCGTGCTCTTCCTGGTCATCGTGTTCGCAGCGCAGATGATCGCAACCGCGGTTGCGACCGAGAAGGAGAACAAGACGCTGGAGACGCTTCTCTCCTACCCCGTCAGCCGCACGAGCATCGTCACGTCGAAGATGGTGGCCGCCGGACTCGTCGCACTCCTGGCGGCCGGTGCATACATGTTCGGCATGTCCGAGTACATGAACGGCATCGAGAGCAGCTTCAGCGGCGGCCCGGGATCGGAGGCCGCTCTCCAGGCCTCCGATGCGGTGATGCGGCAACTCGGCCTCACGTTCAGTACGAGCGACTATCTGATGCTGGGCCTCACGCTCTTCGCGAGCATCCTGACCGCGCTCGCTATCGCGATCATCCTCGGGGCGTTCGCCGAGAACGTGAAGTCGGTCGGCACGCTCATCATGCCGCTCATGGTACTGCTGCTGATCCCGTACTTCCTGACGATGTTCCTCGACCTCTCGGTGCTGCCGGACGCGGCACGTTATGCGGTGCTCGCGATACCGTTCACCTATCCATTCATCACCGGCCCCAACCTTTTCCTCGGCAACTACGGGATCGTCTGGTGGGGCATCGGCTACCAGCTCGTGTGGTTTGCGATCTTCGTCACGATGGCCGCACGCGTCTTCTCGAGCGATCGCATCCTCACGATGAAGCTGTCCTGGGGTCGCAAGAAGAAGTGATCGTGATGGTCGCGGCCCGCTTTGAGGCGCCGCGACGGATGTGTCCGTTGGCCCGTGGTGTTCGGGCACAAGATCTGAGGCCGGGCCCTGGATGGGCCCGGCCTCTCGTATGCACACACAGCGGCCCCACAGGTAAGGGGGAGGTGCGGAAACAAAGACCCGCCGCTCAGTGGTCGAGTGAGCCGGCATAGCACACACGCCCGGGCGGGGTCTGGCGCACTCAGGGGCACGCGCTGCGTGATACCAGAACGTGCGGCGGATGGGCCGGATCGATGGGCCGGTCCATCCGCCGTGGTGCGACTTACGCGTGTGTCACGACAGGTGTGTCCCGAGCGACGGGTTCATCCCCCGATCCAAGCAGCGCCATCGCCTCGGCGTACCGCGCTGCCACCACTGCTCGGGTGGGACCGGCCACCTTGAACGCTGGCGCACCCTCGCACGCTTCGCGGATCGCCACAGCAAGATCGGGGTCGTCGAGGCCTCCGGAGACCCAATCGGCCAATGTGTCAACCGAGAAGACCGGCTCAAGAACCTGCGACACCTTGAGGAACTCTTCCACCGAGCACACCGGTACCTGCTCGAATCCGCCATGCTTGCCGACCACACTCACGGTGAGTCGCTTGTGATACGGTTGCCGCGCAACGAGCCGCTCGGCCGCCTCGGGCGTCATCGGAGCCAGCTTCGCCATCGCTAGACCCCCAGCTTTCCGGCCGACTCGAGCGCGTCGGCAACGTCCGGGAGGCCGACCTCTTCAAGCGTCGCTCGGGTGGGCCAGCCTGTGGCGAGATCCCAGCCCTCGAGCGTGTAGAAGCGGTCCTTCCACTGCTCGACGCCGTCGATATCGAGCGCGCGGCCAAGCGCGTTGATATACGTCCACTCCCCGTCCACCTTGCCGGCAAGCGGGTAGAACGGTCCGACGAGGCTCGTCTCGAGCGGGACCTGGTAGATATACGGTGCAAGCTTCACGATGTCGCGGTGGCGACCCTGCAGCGACCAGATCGCGTTGTCGAGATTCCAGATCTTCCGACCGAGTTCGATACCCTCGGCGTAGGTCATGTCGTCCCCGGTCACCGCATTCCAGAAGAGCGGCTCACCGTCGCCGGTCATGCCAACATCGTCAGCGGCCGCGAAGTTCGCCAGGTCGGGCCACCTGAAGTCGCAGTAAAGCGCGCTCTGTTTCCAGAATCGCGTGTAGTGCCGCTGCCACGACACCAGCTTGGCCATCGACTCCGAGTAGATGTTCTCGGTACTGAAGTCGACCATGTCCATATCGTCCTCATAGGGCACCATCTTGGCGGTGACGATCTCGGCATACCGCTCGGCTGTGATCGGCACGTCGAGCCCGGCGCCCATGTGGTTGATCACTGCCCAGAAGTGGGCGTTGAGCCCGTGCTCGTTCATGTCTCGCTCGCCCATGATCGACCCGTAACCCCACTCCACCTCCGTACGAGGGTCGTACCCGTGGTTGGCGTAGCCCCAGTACGGGAAGTCGAGAATACCGGTCCCCCAGTCTTCTTCCAGTCGGCCCCACTTCTGTGCGGCTCGAACGAACCCTTCGGCGATGTCTTCGCCGATGTCCTCGCGCATTGCGACCTTGGTGATGAAGTCCACCGCGAACGAGGTCTCTCCGATGGTGGAGAAGTCGAGTTTCGTGTCGATCTCGAGGCCGGATCCGAGAATACCCATCTGGTTCAGCGCGTACAGATAGCTCAGACCCCGGGCAAGCTCGTAGGAGTTGATGCCGTAGCGCTGCACGAGATCGGTGGCGATCACCGACGCATCGGTGTGCGCGCCATGCTTTAGCGCATCGAACGTGGTGTACACGCCGGTCTCCTGGCACGACGACTCGTTGGCCAGCCCGTCGCTCCAGCGTGGACGGCATCCGGCGATGCAGCCCTGGCACGCCTGCGGGCCCATGGTCACCTCGGCCTTGCGCTTGAAGAACAGCGTGGGCGATGGCGCCCTGCCGAGCGAGGGGCCATTAGGCGGAGCCGGCTGCCCCGTCTCTGCGCCGAACTCGTCCTTCGCGAGCATGCGTGCGTTGAACAGGGCGATCGGATCGGCGATCTCCACCGAACCGGTCCCCACCACACTGATCGCCTTGAGGTTCTTCGAGCCGAACACCGCACCAAAGCCGCCCTGGCCGGCGCCGTTACCGGCGTCGTGGATGAGACAACCGAGACTTGAGAGGTTCTCTCCGGCGGGGCCGATCGTCACGATCGCCGACCTCTGCGTGGTGCGCCCCGCGTCGCGCGCGGCGCCCACATTGTCCCAGCCGTGTGCTTCGTCCCCCTTCTGCTCCCAGATCGACTTCTGCGTCTCCTGGGTGTCCTTGCCCCACAGTCCAGCAGCGTCGCGGAACTCCACGGAGTCGTTCACGATGTCTATCCAGACCGGAGCCTCGGACTTGCCGGTGATCACGACACCGTCCCAGCCCGCGTACTTGAGCTGTCCTCCGAACCGCCCACCGAAGTTGGAGCGGGTGAACCAGCGGATGGGGTAGCCCGCCGCACCGATTCCCTGTACCTCTACGCGGCCTGAAGCCGAGGGCACCATCGTGCCCGACAGCGGTGAGGTCATCATCGTGACGACGTTCTTAGGGTCGTCCCACCCCACGTTCTTGTCCTCCACGAGATCCCAGAAGATCGCCGATCCCATACCGTGGCCGCCGCCCCACTGCTTGTATTGCCCGGTGTCGATCACCGAGTGCTCTCGCGCGGTGAGATCCAGCACCAGGATCTTGCCGCTGTAACCGTCCTTCGCCATTGCATTACCTCCTGGTATTCGCTGCGTCGTGCAGCGCGTGTTCGTGTGACCGTCTAGTGCGAGGCAGCAGATGCCTTGGGGCTCACCATGCCTGCGTCGTCAATCGGGTAACCAATCTGCGCCCAGCCCGCATCTCGAAGGTTCACGACGTAGCCTTCCTTCGACTGCAGGGGGATCTCCTTCGTGAAACTGATGGCGCCCGTGGGGCACACCTGCTCACAGGCGCGTGCACCATCCGGTCCCCCATCGCGATCCCAGAAGGGCGTGTCTTGGCACAGGTCGCACTTCTGCGCGTGCCTCTCCTCCGTGTTCCAGATCACGCGGCTCGTGTCCATCGGGCATGCGTTGACGCACTCCTGACAGCCGATGCACTTGGCCACATCCACCGTACGTACGCCTGTCTCGCTGTCCACGTGCATCGCGCCGGTGGGACACGCTTCCACACACGCCGGATAGGGACACTGGCGGCACTGGATGATCGCTTTGTCGTTCGGGAACGACTCGAACGGATCCTGAACCACCTGTATGCGGCTGAGCGATAGGCTCTGCACGCCATGATGCGTGAGTGAGCACGCCATCATGCAGGTGCTGCAGCCCTGACACTTCAGTGGGTCCACCAGCAGGTAGCCATCCGAGGCCGGTATGGCGATGACCTCGTCAGGTAGGAGGAACCCCTTGACCACAAGCCCGCCAAGGACCAGGCCGAAGCCCGCCCCGCCGACACCGGTGATGAACTCGCGGCGCGAGACACCCGTGCCCTCGGCGGTAACGCCGGTCGTCGTATCCTTGTCCACCATCAGTCGTTTCCTTTCGCTATCGTCGGCCCTGGGTGCGCCGGGGTGTCGTGAGATGCCGGGTGCCCTCCCGCCGCGACCACCGCGGCGGACGGCTCATCACCGAGGGAGGCCAGCCAGCCGGCGTGTTCGTGGCGCGCGTACTCCAGTGGCACGTATCCGGTGAACATCGAGCGCAGCACCGGCCAGCTCATCGGGAGGATCGCCGCGAAGAACACGTGCGCGAGGAAGAACAGCAGCATCGCGATCGTGGCGACGTCGTGCGCCGGCGTTGCGACGGCCATCAGCCAGCCGGGCACGTCGATCGCGTGAGCCGCGACCTTGAGGAGCCCGGTGATGATGATTACCGCCGTAGACGCGAGCGCGAGAAGGTACGCCATCTTCTCGCTCTCGAAGTACTTGCGCTCAGGCGGGAACGCGAGCTTCTTGAACCCGAGCAGAAGACCGTAGTGACGCCGCGTGAAGTCGACCGCGTCGCGCGTGGGCAGATGCTCGCGGAAGCGATGGGCCGCGAGTAGTGTGTTCGCCCCGTAGTAGAAAGTACCGAACAGGAACACCAGCACCGCGGTGAAGTGGACGTTCATCGCCGCACGCACCGGTGCCCCGCCTCCAAGCAGCGTAGGAACGAACAGGAAGCCCAGTGCGATACCGCTCACCAGCAGCACCGCCGTCCCCACGCCATGGGTCCAGTGCTCGACGATCGCCGCGTCGTCGTGCCTGAGCACGCGGTCGCCTTCGATCACCGGGTCCCTGCGCCTCGTGAGCCCGGCAGCCAGCACACCCACAAACGGTGCCAGCCACACAAGCCATGTCGCCGAGTCGAACAGGAGGCCTGTCCCCTCGGCCGATGCCAAACGCGCCGCATAGGCGATGCCGATGGCGAACACCAGCACTGCGAGCGCTCCGGCGGTGGCACGTCGTGCCATGCGCACACCCCTTTCCCTGTAGTCCGTAAGCGGATTGGCCGGATCCGTAGAGCGACTCCAGCTAAACAGGGTCTTAACTACTAGTCAAGCCATAGCAGTATTTATTTGGCGATACACTGAGAACCAGCGCGCGTGTACGCGACTCTAACCAGCACACCTCTCATTTCCCGATTCTGCGATTTCGGTAAAATTCCCCACACCCAGCAGCACTGACGGCTCGCGTGTACCGCCCCGGCCCCCCATCGGGACCAAACGATCACAGTCGCGGCACCTTAACTGCCACCTTCACCAGGTGTAGTATCTTGTGCAGCCACACACGCGCTCGAGGACATCGGTCACAGGCGATTCGGCATTGGCAGACGCACCGTGCTGCGTATCGCGTTGCTGTCGTCGGCACACATCCCGCATCGCGCGCAGAGGCAGCGAAGGCCACCGACGGAGGTGATACGGAATTGACACGTGAGACCGACCCGGAGATCGCGGCGCAGTTGATGGGGGCTTTGAGCTCTGGCCGCCTCGACCATCTGTTCACCGAGACGAACACTCGCTACTACGGCCGCAGCGGGTTCGAGGCGCTGCGCTTCGGCTCTGGCCTGCCCCGTGAAGATGTCTGGCAGCTCCTATCGTCGATACGGCGAGCAACGGGGCTGCTCGTCTTCGAAAGCGCATGGGGAGACTTCCAGGTGCGCGTCACTCCCACTGCCGAACTCATGCGCGGGCTGTACGAGATCGATACCGCCCCAAGCCGCAGCCTCTTCGGTCGAAGCCGTATCCCGGCCGATGAAGAGTGGATCGTGATGGATCGGCTGCTCGTCGAAGAAGCTGTGCTCATCGCTCTCGGCAAGACTAATCCTGGCACCCCGCCCGCGCGCTTGTTGACGGAGACTCGTGAAGGCGTGATACGGATACTGTTCGACGATGCAAAGCCAGCCGACCTTGCGCAAACGATCGCAAGTCGCTTCTACCGAGCGATGCGCCGCCTGCCTGACGTGTATTCGGACCCCCTTACTCCTGAATACATAGCGGACACCCATCGGCTGCTGCGCGAAGGGGAACCTGACGCGGGCATCTACCGGACGACCGCAGAGCCCGATCCCGCAACCCGTCCAGCAGGACCAGGCAGTGCGCCCGAGCGCATCGCCGGCGAGATCGAAGCGCTCTGCGCTTATAGCAGGGCCGACGACGTCCCCTTCATACACCCGTTGATAAAGACGCTGGCGATCGGCTCGTGGATGCGCCGTGTCCAGCCGTTCGGCACCTACAACTACCTCGTGGGTCGCCTTGTCTCGATGGGCTTTGCGCTGCGATACGGCTACCAGGTGACCGGCATCGCCGATCCCGAACTGCGTCTCCAGGAGCGGCCCGAGAACCCGGCCGGAGGCGACAGCACTGCCCGCTTCATCGCCCAACTCGAGGTTATCCGTCAGGCCCGGGCGCTCGCCGAATCGGAACTTCAGCAGCGGGTCGAGCGCTACAGGGAGGTCACCGCGAGGTTCGCGTCGCTTGGCGTCAATCATCGGCAGGCGTTCGTGCTCGATAGGGCGCTACGTGACCCGGAGGCTCGGTTCAATCTCAGACACCACGCACGCACCCGGCAGCTCGCGTACGAGACCGCCCGCCAGGACTTCCTGAAGCTCATCGAGGTGGGACTCATGGAGCAGAGGAAGCGTGGCCGCGCTTTTGAGTTCAGGCTTGCGTCTGAAGCCGGGCCGCGACTTGACTCCCTCCGTGCCTGACTTTGAAACGAGAGCTCCGAGCTCTGGTTGGCCCCGCACGCATCAACCTGCGCGCACATCGTCCCCGGATGGCGCGGCGCGCGGCCTGGCTCTCGTGAGCCGATGGACGGCAAGAAAGGGGTCCGGACCTGCGGAGGTCCGGACCCGTGTCGCGCGCGTGACCCGGGTAAGGGGATGATGTGCGCCAGACACTCATGAGTGATCGTGATCGGTGCCGGCATGCACCTTTCACATGAGAGCCTTTGCAGGGGGTCGCGCGCGAGCTCTGTGAGAAGTCCGGGGAGGACTTCCCAGGTCAGGGTCCCGACACATGTCGAGAGCCTGACCTGGGAATCCCGGATCGCAGGACCGGATTCACATCAGATGCTCCTCTGCATGCCGAGAGAGAGCGCCGCCGCGGTGGTCAGTTCGACGATGCGCTCCGCAGTAAGAGTCTTCGTGTCCACGACGAGATGCTTGGCATCGTAGTCACCCCAGTCACGACTGAGTATGTTCAACCCCAGGTCGTCGGCCCGCTCCGCGAACATCGTGCCCGGATACGGCGTGGTGTACGAGATCATGACCTTCGCTCCCGCATCCGCCAGAGTCCGCATGAACGCGAACGTCTCCGCGAGCGTCTGTTCGGTGTCGTCAGGGAACGGCACCATGAACGAGCAGGAGACCTTGATCCCCGCGTCCACCGCCCATCGGACGGCATCGTAGGCACTCTGCTTGTCGATGCCCTTGACCGAGTCGAGTATCCGCTGTGAACCGGACTCGACACCGTACTGGATCCCCGTGCATCCCGTCGCCGCCATGGCGCGCAACAGATCCTCGTCGACGCAGTCTACGCGGGTCGCACAGCCCCACGTGATGCCGGCGTCATGATGTGCAAGCGCATCGAGCAGACCTTCGAACCAGAGGCGGTCAACGGTGAGGATGTCATCCACGAAGAACACATGGTGCGCTCCGTAGCTGGCTACCACGTCATCGACTTCGGCGAGGATGTCCTCCACGGGCCTCGGTCGCCGGCGTCCACCCCACAGTTGCGAGGCTGAGCAGAACGGACAGCGGTAGGGACAGCCTCCACGGGCAACGAGCACGTTGTGGGCATCCTGATAGAACTCGAGCGACAGCAGATGACGCGCGGGACGTCCGATCTCCAGTACCGACAGCGGATCGCGAGGACTGTTGAGTGTAGGCACGTCGTTGACCCTGTGGCCGAGACCGGCGATCTCCCGGATACTCTCGGGCGATGCGCCCTGTGAGAGGGCATACACCAGCTCTACAGCGGTCCGCTCTCCCTCGCCGATCACAACGTAGTCGATAGCTGATTCGCCGAGTGACTCGTGAGGACGCAGGCTCACGTGCGGACCACCCAACATGACAGGGATCTCGGACCCGTACGACTTGACGATGCGCGCGATTTCGCGTGCGTTCGGATAGGTCTCCGTGTGTGATGAGATGCCGACCACGTCGGGCCTGAAACGACTCAGCGATGCCTGAACGCGCAGCGCGTTGAAGCCGGTCACATTGAGATCGAGGATCCGCACCACATGACCGTCGTCCAGAAGATGCTGTGCTACATAGGCAAGGCCCAGAGGGGGCGAAAGACGCGCGTGTGGCGTCACGATCGCCACCGGAGCCTCGATCAACAGGACCCGCACCTCGACACCTCCTTCGTCCGATCATCCGACATGGCCTGCCGGGTCCACGATCCATGTGGGCCCGGCAGGCCACATTCGAGCTAACCGCTGCCGGTCACACCTGCACAGCATCCGATTCGAGCACTGACTCGCACTGCTCCAGGCGGTCGGTGAGCAGGGACCTGATATCGACCGCCAGGTACCCGAACGGCCTCCGTAGATCGACAGCATCGTCGAGAGCGTCGGCTAAAGCGGTGTCGCCGATCTCGCTTCTCACCCACTGGATCAAAGACCCGGGCTCGACGTAGTGCACCTGCGCCAGCGGCGCTTGATGGAGGAGTGCCCTGGGCTCTTCCGGAATCACGAGGAAGGCAGCCACCTCGCGCAGGCTGGCAAGCTTCACCGGACGGGTTCCCGCCATCGGTGTCAGGATCCCGCCTCTGAGTCGCACCTTGAGGTCGACCGTGCGCAGGAAGTGCTCTGCCTCATCGCGTGTCGGAATCGTCAACACGGCGATCACGCTCCCAGCCTGCCAGCGGACTCGAGCGAGTCGGCCACGTGGCTGAGGCCCAGCTCCTCGAGCGTGGCGCGCGTCGGCCAACCTGTCGCCGTATCCCAGCCTTCAAGCGCGTAGAACTTCGTCTTCCACTCT
Organism: Coriobacteriia bacterium; assembly: GCA_016933785.1. GTDB lineage: Bacteria > Actinomycetota > Coriobacteriia > Anaerosomatales > Anaerosomataceae > Anaerosoma. Next base: position 36,090 of record JAFGAG010000072.1, read on the forward strand.
TCGAACCTCGCGCGGTCGAGTATCCGACCGGCCACGCTCTTATACGACCAGACGCCGTCCTCGTACACCGGCATGGTGTAGGGAGACTCGTACGTGGTCGTTCCCGGAGCGGCGCCAGTGAGGTAGTTGTACTCGGCAAACACTTCTACGTCCCGGTGGCGTCCCTGCAGTACCCAGATCGAACGGTCGAGGTTCCAGATCTTCCGACCGAGCTCCATGCCATCTTCAAAGGTCGTCTGGCCGCCAGTCACCGCGTTGAGGAACTTGGGTTCGCCCTCAGGCGTGATGCCCTCATAGTCGGGACCGTACGGGTTCACGAAATCGGCCCATGCCCAGTCGCAGTACAGCATCGACTGCTTCCAGAAGCGCGTGTAGTGGCGATGCCAGGCGACCGTCTTGGCCATAGCCTCCGAGTACACGCCCTCATCGCTGTAGTCGATCATCATCGGGTCATTGTACGGAGCGGTCTTCTTGCCGATGATCTCCGCGAGACGCTCGGCGCTGACAGCCGGCTCGATGCCGTGAAGGCCACAGATGGTGGGCGTCCAGTACACGTGCCAGTTGAAGTCGTGCTCGTTGATGTCCCGATCTCCGATAAGCGAACCGTACCCCCACTCGGCCTCGGTGCGGCTGTCGTAGTGGTGTGGAAGGCCGTACTCCTGCAGGGGCAGGATGCCGGACGTCGTGTCCTCCTCCAGCCGCCCCCACTTCTCTGCACATGCCCCCAGGCCCAGCGCCAGATCGGCTCCGATGTCTGTCTGGCTCAGGATGCTGTCGGCCAGCGCCTGCGCAAAGACAGCCGTACCCCACTGGTCGAACGGCAGCGATGACTGGATCTCCTTACCCTCACCGATGAGGTCCAGCTCACGAAGGTTCTCCAGCCAGAGCATCGTCGCTTCAAGAGCGAACGTGTTGAGCCCCGCGCGCTGTAGGATGTTCGCCGCTTTGACCGTCGCGTCGGTGATCTTGCCGTGTGCGGTGCGGTCGTGAGCGTTGTACCAGAACACGTCCACGCAACTCGACTCGTTGCCCTCACCTGTCTCGGTGCGCGTACGACAGTTCCTGATGCATGCGGTGCATCCCTGCGGGCGGCTCTTCATTCCCTCGGGCATATCGGTGATCGGTGTGATCGTTCCGCCGGGGTTCGACCCGAATGCCACGATACCCATGAGCGAATGTGGATTCTCTGCATTCCCCGCGTACGCGTAACCGTTCGCCCACAAACGGGCTTCCATCAACGCCTGCGGATCAGCGATCTCGACGCTTCCGGTGCCGAGGACGCTGATGGCTTTCAGGTTCTTGCTGGCGAACACGCCACCGAAGCCACCCTGCCCCGCACCGTTGCCCGCGTCGTGGACGAGTGCTGCCATAGGTCCGAACGTCTCCGCATTGGGACCCGTGGTGACCACGGCCGGCCGCTGTGTGGTGCGGCCGCTGTCCCTGCCGGTGCCTGCCTCGTTCCACGCGCCCTCGTGATCGAGGACGCTCGCCCAGATCTCTTCCTGCGTCTCGTAGGTGTCCAATCCCCAGAGTTCACCGGCATCCTCAAAGGTCACGGTACCGTTCACGATGTTGACCCACACCCTTGAGTCTGCCTTGCCGACGACAGCGATGCCGTCCCACCCGGCGAACTTCAGTTGTGTCGAGAAGCGCCCGCCGAAGTTCGAGCGGGTATACCAGCCCGTGGGATGCGCCTGGATACCGATCGCTTGTACTTCGGTGCGCCCGGCAACCGCAGGGGCGAGTGTCCCTGACAGCGGCGAGGTCATGAGCGTGATCACATTCCCTGGATCCGTGCCCTTGACCGTCTTGTCCTCGCACAGATCCCAGAAGAGCGCTGAGCCGATGCCATGACCGCCGCCCCACTGCTCGTACTTCGCGGTCTCGATTTCCTCGACGGTCTTCGTCGTGAGGTCGATCTTGAGGATCTTACCTGCATAACCGTTTGCCATCACATACCTCCACTAACGTCCGATGATCCTGATCTGAATGGCCGGTCGATCAGTGGCTCGAGGTCGAGGCGGGAGCGCCGTCAAAATGGAAGCCCTCCCACGGGGTCCCATTTCGAAGGTCCACGACGTAGCCGGTGTCAGCCTGTTCGGGGACCACGGACGTGAAGCTGATCGCGTGCATCGGGCAGACCGCCTCGCACGCCCGCGTTCCATCCGGTCCGCCTTCCTGGCTCCAGTGCGGTGTGTCCAGACACAGGTCGCACTTCTGCGCGTGCTTGTCCTCGAAGTTCCACAGAGCCCGCGACGGCGTGAACGGGCACGCGTTCACGCAGCGCTCGCAGCCGATGCACTTGGCCTCATCGATCGTGCGCACGCCTGTGTCGGTGTCGACGTGCATCGCACCGGTGGGGCACGCCTCCACGCACGCCGGGTACGGACACTGTCGACACTGGTTGATCTGGATGTCGTTCGGGAAGCTCGCGAAGGGGTTCTGGACGATCTGGATCCTTGAGAGCGAGTGATTCGTCACACCGTGGTGGGTAAGTGAACACGCCATCATGCAACTCGTGCACCCGGAGCACTTCTTGGTGTCCAC
>JAFGAG010000073.1 GCA_016933785.1 Coriobacteriia bacterium
ATCCTCACGCGAGATGAAGCCATAGCCCTTGTCCGGATTGAACCACTTGACGGTACCCTGTGCCATGCAAACCCATCCTCTCGCCCCGCAGGGCAAAACATGTGCGACCCGACTCGTCCCCCGCCATCGGCAGGTGTCGCGTCGCAGATCCAAAGGGCCGCCTCTGGCCCTCTTCGGAGTTTACGCGAACATATCCACGAGACGCTAGTACCAGCATGCGCCATGCGGGCTGACCGTCTGCGCCGTACTCTGCTAGAATCGGCCGCTGTGCGGCCGTCCGGCACCGGCGCACACACGATCCGTGACCGACGAAGAGGCTGCCGATGTCCGAGTTCCGCACCCGTATGATCCGCGTGCTCTCCTCCCGATGGACGGTCAAAGGGCTGTTCTTCGTCCTGTTCGTCTGGCTCGCATCCCGCCTGCTCGCCTTCGCCTCGTGGGCGCGCGGTGAGGGCCCGTTCGTGCCCCGCCCTGAGGCGGTTGCCGGCATCCTCCCCGTGGGGCACTTCACGAGCTTCTTCGCGTGGCTCAAGGGTGGCGGGTGGGACACGCTGCTCCCCGCCGGACTCGTGATCATCATCGCCGCGCTCGCCACCTCGCTCCTGTTCAAGCGCGGCTTCTGTGGCTGGATCTGCCCGGTCGGTACGCTGTGGGAGGGCGCGGCCGCGCTCGGCCGGAGGGTGAACGGCGGGAAGAACATCCGCTTGCCGAGGTGGCTCGACATCGCGGGCCGCACGCTCCGCTACGTCATCGGCGTCGGATTCTTCGGGTTCGTGGGCATGGTCTCGATCCCCGAGGCGGTCGGCTTCCGCGAGGTGCCGTATATGTGGGTGGCCGACATCAAGATCATCGAGGGCTTCGGCCAGCCGCTGTTCCTGGTCGTCATCCTCCTGGCGTTCGTGGTCTCGATGCTCCTCGGCCCGGTGTGGTGCCGGTACGTCTGCCCGCTTGGCGCGCTCTACTCGGCTGTGGGCATGGCTTCGCCGTGCGCGGTGAAGCGCGACGACGAGACCTGCATCGACTGCGGCAAGTGCACGCGCGCGTGTCATGCATTCGTCGACGTGCAGCACGCAGGCACGGTACATGCCGCCGAGTGCGATGGCTGCATGGACTGCGTGAAGGTCTGCCCGGTGGATGGCGCGCTCGAGGCCCGGGCCTTCGGCCGCGTCCGGGTCGCGCCCTGGATGTGGCCGCTGCTGGTCGCCGGGCTGTGGTTTGCGATCTACCTCGCCGCGAAGCTCACGGGCAACTGGGATACCACGATCCCGGTCGAGACGTTCCGCCGGGTCATCGGCTCGGGGCTACTGGAGCAGACGACGCCGATGTTCTAGGTGCGGCGCGCCCGGGGGCCGTATGATCCGCGCGACGCACGAGACCTGCGCCACGACCGCCCTTACGTGCTCGTCGTCGTCACGCTTCGCCTCGCCCTGCCTACCCCCGCCGGATCACGAAGCAGCGGTGGATGCGGGGGTTGCGCGCGAAGTCCGGCGGGATCGTGGACTCACTCACGTCCTCGATCACGAGTCCGGAGAGCGCGGCCGCATCCAGTGTGAACGTGCGCAGGTTGGTCGAGAACACGAGCGTCCCGCCCGGCTCGAGCAGAGCCACCGCGTCGTCGATGATCCCCACGTGATCCCGCTGGACGTCGAAGGTGCGCTCGCCCATCGACTTGCTGCGCGAGAAGGTCGGCGGGTCGCAGAAGACGAGCCCGTAGCGCCTGGCACGGCCCTCTTCGATCCTCCGCCGTTCGTCGGCAAGCCACCGCAGGACGTCCGAGCGGAAGATGCGGTTCGTGGGGCCGTCACCGAAACCGTTGAGCGCCATGGAGCGTTTCGCCCAATCGAGGTAGGTGGCCGAGAGGTCCACGGTGGCGACGTACTTCGCGCCGCCTGCGTGCGCATACACGCTCGCCGCCCCGGTGTACGCGAAGAGGTTGCAGACGCGCTTTCCGGCAGCCATCTCGCGCACCATCTCACGCACCGGCCGGTGATCGAGGAAGAGTCCCGTGTCCAGGTAGTCGTGCAGGTTCACCAGGAACCGCAGGCCCCCCTCGGCGACCTCCACCCACTGCCCGCGCTCGGCCTGCCGTTCGTACTGCGCGCTCCCCCGCTGGCGCAGGCGCACCTTAAGCGCCACGTCCTCCGGCGCGATCTCGAGCACATCGGCGACAGCCTCGACGGCCTCGGCCAGACGCGTACGCGCCGCCTCGGGGTCGACCGTAGCGGGTGGTGCGTACTCGGCCACATGCGCGAACCGGCGCCCCCCGTCCGCACCGGAGCCCTGGTACAGATCCACGGCTACCGCGTACTCCGGCAGATCGGCATCGTAGACGCGGTAGCAGGTGACGTTCTCGCGACGCGCCCACTTGCCGAGATGGCGAGCGTTCTTGCGCAGCCGGTTGGCGAACATCTCGGCACCCTGCGAGCGTGCGACGGGCGCCTGCCGGACCTCGGCGCGCACGCCCCTCGACGACACATTGAAGCGGTAGAGCTTCGTCTCGATGGCGCCGTTGTAGAGCGTATGCGCGGCATGGCTGCGCAACCCCGTGGCCCGGGCGAGCGCGTCGTCGTTCGTGAGGACCGCCGCCTCCCAGCCGTCGAACTCCGCGAGTAGCCGCGCGCCGAGCTCGGCATACAGCGGCGACAGCGTGTCGGCCTCTCCGAGCCGCACACCGTACGGGGGGTTGGTGACGATGAGCCCCGGCGCGCCGCCCTCGGGCGCGGTGAGCGTGGAGAGCTCACCCGTGTCGATCGCGATCGCCGACCCGAAGCCCGCGCGCTTCGCGCAGGTGCGCGCGATCGCTACGGCCGCGTGATCTCGATCGCGCCCGGCGATCGTCATCAACCGCTCGCGACCGACCTCGGCACGCCCGTCGGCCTCATCGAGCAGCGCGTGCCATGCATCCTCGTCATGCCCGAGCCAACCGCCGAATCCCCAGTGCTCGCGAAGAAGTCCGGGGGCGGTGTCGGCGGCTATCATGGCTCCTTCGATCAGCAGTGTGCCCGAGCCGCACATCGGGTCCACCAGCGCACCGCCGGCTCCGGCGATCTCCGGCCAGCCGGCGCGCACGAGTACCGCGGCAGCGAGGTTCTCCTTGAGGGGCGCCTCGGCTTGCTCACCCGGTGTCCGATAACCGCGCTGGTGGAGCGGCTCTCCCGAGAGGTCGAGCGAGACCGTCGCCCGCTCCTTGTGGAGCCGGATGTTGAGCCGGACATCAGGACGCTCGAAACTCACCGAGGGACGCATGCCCGAGTGCTCGCGGATACGGTCAACCACCGCGTCCTTGGCCTTCTGCGCGGTGAAGCGCGTGTGCGTGAGCCCGGAGGTGGTCCCGTTCACGTCGATCGCGAGCGTACCCTCGGCCGGGATGTGCTCCTCCCAGGCAACCGTCGACATGCCCTCGTAGAGCTCTTCAGCCGAGGCTGCCGGGAACTCAGCGAGCGTGAGAAGCACACGGCTTGCGAGCCGCGACCACAGGCATGCGCGGTAGGCGGTCTCGAGTGGTCCGGTGAAGGTGACGGCGGCCCGGGTCTCGCGCACGTCGGCAGCACCGAGCGCGCCGAGCTCCAGCGCGAGCAGGTGCTCGACGCCCTTGGGGCATGTTGCGGCGTATCGGAGCGTGTGTGTCATGCCCGCACGGTAGCACGAGCGGCGCCGGGTGCGCCCCTCTACGGCTCCAGGTACCCGAGTAGCACGCGCACCACCGCATGCGCCTGTGCCGCGGCAGCGGCCATGACACGCGAGGCGAACAGCGGGTGTCCGTCCCGGACGTCGCTGGTGAGGTCACCCACCACGTAGAGGTTCTCGGCCATGCGTTCGGTCACGATCGCGTTGGTGGAGCCGTACCCGGCAAGACCTGAAGCGGTCACGAGCGGCATATCCGGCAGCTCTGTCAGGCAGGTGTTGAGGATCATCGCCTTCACATCGGCGTCATCGACGGCCTCGACGATCGCGCAGGCACCCCGGACGATTCCTAGGAGGTTGTCGTGGGTGGCCCGCTCGGCAACGAGATCGAGCCGCACGTCAGAGCGGATACGCTGCAGGTTCTCCGCAAGCGCCACCACCTTGGGCGCACCGATCTGGTCGCGGAAGAAGAACTGACGGTTCAGATTGCGCTCGTCGACCGTGTCGAAGTCCACGAGCGTGAGGCGACCGATACCCGAGCGCACCAGCATCTCGGCCACGTTGCTGCCGAGTCCGCCGCAGCCGATGATCGCGACGGTGCACGTGCGCAGCCGCGCGCGAAGCGCGGGGTCGAGCGTGGTTTCGGGAACTTCGACCTCGACGTGCTCGGGACGATGCGGACGCAGGTCGGTCAGATCGGGCGCTCTGTTTGTGTCATCCATCTCATCCCCCTGCCACTGGTGGGAAGATCGCCAGCCTGTCGCCCTCAACCAGCACCCGCTCTTCAGGAGCGTGCCTGCTGTTGACGAAGATCACACGGGGCTCGTCGGGCAGCCCGAGCATAGCGATCACATCGGCGATCGTCGTACCCTCGTCCAGATCGAAGGTGCGAGCGTGCCGCCCGCCCTTGCCGTCGGGCTGGAAACCTGAAAAGTGCGCGAACAGCACCACGTCGACCTTCATCCACTCTCCGATCCCCACGCCGGACGCGCACCCGCAGCGCCGCACGCTCTGCGACGCTGCGGGATGCATCGTACCGTGTCGTGTCTACTTGATGCCCAGTTGTGCCGCCACCTCGGGAACGAAGCTGTGCACGCTGTCGAGCTCCTCGTCGGTCACCGTGAACACCACGTCATGCGGCGCCAACGGCTCCTCGAGGAAGAACTTCGGCAGACGGTCGTCCGCGTTCGTGAAGCCTGCGTGCTCGTTGAACAGACGCTCGTAGGTGAGCGTCTCCTTGCCGAGCTGCATCAGTGCATCGGCGTCCCACTCGTCACCCGTGTGCGCGGCGGCCATCTCGTGGATCGCCTCGAACGCCTCGGGCATGTCGAGCACCGCGAACGCGACGAAGATGCAGAACCCGAGCGAGTCGAGCATCGCCGTGGCGATCTGCAGGCCCTGGGACAGCGCCGCCTGGCCCTCGGGCTTGAGCGGATCGACCGTGCCGCCGACGGCGAGCACGTTTGACGTGATCGTGTACCCGGCGGTGTGGTCGGCGCCCTGCGTGGAGGTCGCGTACGTGACACCGATACCCTGGATCGGGCGCGGATCGTACGCCGGTAGACCCTGGTGCTTCACGACCGGGATGTTCTTCACGCCGAAGTGGAGGCCCGTCGCCTCGGCACCGTCACCAAAGACCTTGCCGAGATCGGTGCCATGACCGATCTCGTCGAGGACCGCCATCGCAGCCGCGCCATCGCCGAAGGCGATCTTCCCGGAGGCCATGTACACACCGATCATGACGCCAGCCTCGATCGTGTCGATGCCGATGTCGCCGCACTTGCGGTCCAGTGCCGCCACGGTGTCCATATCGTTGATCCCACAGTCGGCGCCGAGCGACCATGCGCTCTCGTACTCGGGACCCTTGGTGATGTAGTGACCGTCTTCATCGACGTAGTACCGCGAGCACTGGATCACGCAGCCCGCGTGGCAGCCGTGCTTCACGTTGCCACCGCGCTCGACCGTGATCTCCCGCATCGTCTCGCCCGAGATGCCGTCCACGCCTTCGAACTGTCCACTCGAGAAGTTGCGGGTCGGATAGCCGCCTGCCTCATTGATGATGTTGGCAAGCACGTTCGTCCCAAAGGTCGGGAGCGCCTGGCTCGTGACCGCGTGCGTGGTGAGCGCACCTGAGAACTTCCGGACCGCCGCGATGAACGCGTCCTTGTCGGCGTGCTCCTTGCCCTTGAGGCCTTCCTCGAATATCGCGATGAGCTTGATGCCCTTGGTGCCCATGACCGCACCGAGACCGCCGCGCCCTGCGAAGCGGTTGGGATAGCCGTGGGGGTCGGTGATCGCGATACCGGCCGCCTTCATGCCCATCTCACCGGCCGGACCGTTGACGATGAACGACACCTTCTCGCTGTACCGGTGCTCGGACGCCTCGATGCCCTTGGCGACCGCGACGGTCTCGTATGTCCCGAGTCCCTTGAGGTCATGACGCGGAACGAGGTCGACCTTGCCGTCCGGGAAGAGCCTGAGCGCATAGGCCACCGTCTTGTCCGCCGGAACGCCCTCGACGATGATCGCCGCGATGTCCATCTTGCCAAGCGCATGGGCCGCGGTGCCACCCGAGTTGGACTCCTTGAGACCGCCCGTGAGCGGGCTCTTGGCACCGATCGACAGGCGCCCACCGTTAGGAGCGCTCGTACCGCCGAGGAGCCCGGGCGCGATGACCAGCTTGTTGTCCGGTCCCATCGGGTCCGCGTCCGCGGGCACCTCGGTGAAAACGATCGCCGATGTCAGCGCCCGACCGCCGTACCGTGCCCACTTCTCCGGCAGTGGCTCCTTGCTGATGGTGAGCGTGGACATGTTCACTCTCAGGATCTCACGCATATGCCGCTCCCTCCGTTTCATCCGGGTCCACCGCCGTTCGCCGGGGCAGTAGAGCCGGGGTGCCAACGTCTATGCAGTTCATCCCCACATTCGATGCACTCAGGACGGGGTCTTCTCAGTCTCCACCCCCTCCTTGCCCGCCGCGTACAGACCGAGGAAGAACCGGTGCGGTCCCGGTGTTCCTTCAGGTACGAACGCGACACGATCACCCGGCATGAGCTGGTGGCCGAGCGGCCTGACCGTGCGGTTGCAGAACACACCCTCGATCATCGAGAGGGGCAGATCGAGCATGCCGGCGAGCTCCGCGCCGGTGACGCCTTCGGGGGGCAGTTCGACCTCGAGGACCGTCGGCCCACCACGCTCCTTCTGGAGCGCGTACAGTGCACCGAAGAGGCGTACCGTCACAGCCGGTCGGTCCATCGGACACCTCCCCAGCGGGCGCATGCCGCCGTCACGTTCGCGTTTTGTCGGTCTCCTCGCTATACTTACCCGAACACAGCGCCTCATAAGGCGCATCGATCAAGACTCGGTCGTCCTTCGCTTTCCTCGTGAACTGTCAGGACAACTGCGTCTGCCCGCAGTGCGACCTGACATGGCGCACGAGGAAGGAGCTCTACTTGAGTTTCGACAATCTGGGTCTTTCGCCACGCCTTCTTGAGGCCGTGGCGTCCATGGGCTACACCAGCCCGACCCCAATCCAGCGCGACGCCATCCCGGTGGTGCTCGAAGGCCGTGACGTCGTGGGCTGTGCCCAGACGGGCACGGGCAAGACCGCAGCGTTCGTGCTACCCCTGATGCAACGCATCCCCTCCAAGCCCGGCGGACCTCGCGCGCTCGTGGTCACCCCCACGCGCGAACTCGCCGTGCAGATCGAGGAGGTCGCCGCACAGGTATCCAAGCACACCAAGCACCGCGTGGCCGTAGTGTACGGCGGCGTGGGTTATGAGCCGCAGACCAAGGCGCTCAGGCGCGGCGTGGACGTACTCGTCGCCACGCCAGGCCGGTTGCTCGATCTGATGGAGCGCAAGCTCGCCGACCTATCGCACGTCGAGATCCTCGTCCTGGACGAGGCCGACCGGATGCTCGACATGGGCTTCTGGCCGCAGGTGCGGAAGATCATCCAGACCATCCCCGCCGAGCGTCAGAACCTGCTCTTCTCGGCCACGATGTCCTCGGATGTCATGCGCATCGTCAGCTCGACACTGCACGATCCGGTGCGTGTGGAGGTGGCGCCCGCCAACACGCCGATCGAGCTCATCGAACAGCGCGTGTACCCTGTGGGCGGCCAGCAGAAGGCGCAGCTCTTGGTGCACCTCATCAAGGAGGACGACCTCGATCGCGTGATCGTCTTCACCCGCACGAAGCACCGCGCCGACCGTGTCGCGAAGGTGCTGCACCAGAACGGCATCAAGAGTGCGGCGATCCACGGCGACCGGTCGCAGTCGCAGCGCCAGAGTGCGCTCGAGAGCCTCAAGAACGGGCGATGCAGGGTGCTCGTAGCCACCGACGTGGTGGCGCGCGGCATCGACATCGACGACGTCAGCCACGTCGTGAACTACGACATGCCCAACTCCCCCGAGGATTACGTCCACCGCATCGGCCGTACCGCCCGCGCGGGCAAGTCGGGTATGGCGGTCACGCTGCTCGCACCTGAGGAGCACGAGGCGTTCCGCGACATCGAGGTCAAGATCGGTGCGCTGCTCGACACGCATGATGCCGAGGGCTTCGACTACTCCCAGCAGCGTCTCGTACCAAGTGCCGAGCGCACCGCGACGCGATCGGTCCGCACGGTGTACAGCTCGAGCCGTGGCAAGGGACGCCGACGCCGATAGGGCGACGCGAACGAAGATCCGATGACGGGGGCCCCAGGCCCCCGTTTCCGCTTCTAGGCAGTGAGCTCTCGCACCGCGGCGATGAGTGCGTCGGGGCCCGAGGCCTTCATCACCTTGCGAGAACCGGACGGCAGCGCGATCTCGTCCGGGCGGCCGGTGAGCACCACGATCGGCGCCCGGGTGACACGGCGGACGTCATGCACCGTGTGCTCGCCACCGAGCCCGTAGCCGCAGATGACAGCGGTGTACTGAGTGGAGCCCAGGTCTGACTCGGCTTCGGCGAACGACGGTCTCACGTCCACGATCGCGCCGGTTGAACGGGTGCGCAGCGCGCTGGCCGTGAGGGTTGCGAACACCTGCGAGTCCTCGATGATCAGGTACCGTCTGGCCACGCTCTGAGAGTCATCGGCCCACTCGCCGGTCGAGCCGTCGGGGAGCAGGTTGCGCGGTAGGGTGCGGCCGGCGGCCAGATGACCGTAGAGCGCACACCCCTCACCGGTGGAGGACTCGCACAGCGAGAGAACGTTCGGGTATCGGACGCGTTTGATCACGCTCGAGCGCAGCTGCTGGTGCAGCTCACAAGCATCGGAGACCGGGCACGACATTACGCGAACTCCTCTTTGTCGGGGATACGTGCTGGTTGCTCGTAACGTACCATAGGCGATACGCCGCCCTCGGACCGTGAGCCCCATCACAGCGCACGATGACCTCGGGACGAGCGGTCGTCGTGGTGGATCATCAGCCAGCGTCCGGCACGGCCAGCCGCCACACCGCGATGTCGACCGACACGGTGGCCGCGATCGCCTCCCCGAGTCCGTCCGCCTGTGCGCGCACGCGATCGGGGGTGGTGTGCCGTGCGCTCGGGCCCATCGATACGAGGGCGACTGCGTCGGCGACCGTGAGGGTGACCAGCTGCTCGAAGCGACGGGTGGTCTCGCGCGTGAACAGTCCCTCGAGCGTGCGCCCGATCCGCGCTGCCTTGTCGGGGTCGACCGAGATCATGCCGAGCGGTCCGATGAGTTCTCGTAGGTGCAGCGAAGTAGGAGTGACGATGACGAGCGCCCCGCCCGGTGCGAGAACGCGCGCGATCTCGGGCGCGTTGCGTGGCGAGAACACGCTCATCACCACCGCCGCGACACCATCGCGAACCGGCAGCGGTCTCCAGATGTCGCAGACGACCGCACCCGCGCGAGGATGCGAGCGTGCCGCCACCCGGGCAGCATACTTGGAGATATCGAGTGCCAACCCGGTCCGGCCGGGCGCCTGGTCCAGGGCGGCAGCAAGGTACTCGCCCGTGCCCGCCCCCGCGTCGATGACACAACCCGCCGCCCCTTCGGCGGCCCGCGCAGTCTCGGTAGCGACCGCGTCGATGAGTGACCGGTAGTGCCCTGATGCGAAGAACGCCATTCGGGCGGTTACCATCTCGTGCGTGTCGGCCGTGCCGGGATCGGCCCCGCCCGACAGCATGTTGACGTAGCCTTGCCGGGCGACGTCAAAGCTGTGCCCCTGCGCGCAACGGAGAGAGCCTCCGGCTCGCGCGAAACGCGCACGGCAGACGGGACACTCCAGCAACTCGTGAAAACCCTCCGCCATCACACTCCCCGTCCAACGCCCGGCTCATCCTCATCGTACCGCCCCCGCCGTACAATGGGAGCACCCGACGAGAGGATCGATCATGGCCCCTGAGGTCCGCGGCGCCCAGAACATCAGCCGCATGTGCATGGTCTGTGGGACAGAGAACACCGCGGGGCTGCACGCCCGCTTCTACGAACTCGACAACGGCGAGCTTGCGGGGGTCTTCACGCCTCGCGAGGAACACCAGGGCTATCCCGACCGCCTGCACGGTGGGATCGCATCGACCATCCTCGACGAGACGATGGGCCGGGCGATCAACCTCACCGACCCGGACGCATGGGGGGTGACGATCGAGCTCGCCGTACGCTACCGCAAGCCCGTCCCGCTCGGCAGCGAGGTGGTGGCGCATGGTCGCATCACCAAGGATGGTGGCCGGATGTTCGAGGGTAGCGGTGAGATCCGTCTGGAGGACGGAAGCGTCGCGGTAGAAGCGACCGGACGCTACCTGCGCTTGCCAATAGAGAAGATCGCCGAAGGCGACTTCGAACGTGAGTGGTTCGCCGACGAGGGTCCGCTGCCGACGTCGATCGGGTAGCGTCTCGAGAATCATGCTCCCCCGAAACGAGAGCAGGGCCACCAGGAGGTAGCCCTGCTCGTCAGCGTCCGGACCTATGGTCTACGCCTTCGGTTGCCACTTGCAGCGCACCGGCGACTCTATCACGCCCGTCTTCTTGAGCGCGTCCATCGCCTTGTCGACGACCTTGCGGTCGAGGCCGGTCATCTCGGCAAGCTTGCCTGCCGCAACCGGCTCACCTGCCGCCTTCATCGCTTCAAGCACCTGATCGACCGTCTCCATGCGGGACTCCTTGTTCGTGAGGATGTGGCTTAGGGCTTCCAGACCTCCCACACGTGACCCGTGAGGTCATCGGTGGGTGTGAGCGTCGGATCCCCGGGCTGCCAGCCGGACGGCATGACCTCGCCGGTGGCCTGCTGGTGCTGGTAGGCCTTGATCTGGCGGATCAGCTCGTCAGGGTTGCGGCCCACCGGAGGCGTGAGGACCTCCATCGCCTGGATGACGCCGTTGGGATCGATGATGAAGCGACCGCGCACGTCCACGGCTCCGTTGTAGACACCGTAGAGCTCGCCGATCTTGCCACCCGCATCCGAGAGCATCGGGAACGGGATGCCGCCGTCGACCATCTTGGAGAGCTCGGTCTCGTCCCACACTTTGTGGGAGTGAACGCTGTCAACACTGAACGAGAGGACCTCAACGCCCAGCTCCTGCAGTTCCGGGTATCTCTTGGCGACCGCCGAGATCTCGGTCGGTCAAACGAACGTGAAGTCGCCCGGGTAGAAGCAGATCACGACCCACTTGCCACGGTAGTCGGAGAGCTTGAACTTGCCGAACTTGCCATCGTGGAACCCACTGGCCACGAAGTCCGGGGCCTCTGTGCCGACAAGGATGCTCATATGCACCATCTCCTCTTCATCCGTCGCCGCGACATGCGGCGTAGCTGCTTTCCACCGGCGGGCTGACCCGCCGGGAGGTACCCTGTCTCGCTATCGGCGGACGTCGCCCGTAGCTGCGTCTGCTGCTTCGCACCCGGTGCACAGGCCCTTCACTTCGAGCCGCACCGAGGTGATCTCGCCCACCCCCTCGAGATAGGACGGGACAGCCAGACATCCGATGTCCTCGGTGCCCAGGTCGAATATCCTCCCGCACCGCACGCAGACGAAGTGATGGTGCGTCGAGACATCCGGATCGAACCGGGTCGCACCGGTCGCTGCTATCCGCTCGATGAGACCGCGTGCCGCCAGTGTCGATAGCGTGCGATACACCGTGTCGCGTGAGATCGTGGGCACGCGCTCGCGAACAGCGCGGAACAACTCGTCGGCATCGGGATGATGCGTGGCCGATGCAAGCTCCCGGATGACCTCGAGGCGCTGGTGGGTCATCCGCAGTCCATCCGCCTTGAGGGCCTCGGCGAACGCCTGTTCACGCTCGCTGCTGCTGTGGACCTTCATATCCATCATCGATCCTTCTTGCAGATATATACTAAATAGGATTGTACCGCAATAAGCATACCCATCGCCACCGCGACTGAAACGCCGACAACACGTCCCTAGAGCGTCCCGAAGGCGTAGCCTTGCTCGCGCAGACCTGCGATGACGGCATCGAGTGCCTGCGTGTCGCTGGAGGACACGCCATGCAGCAGGTAGATCGCACCCGGATGGCTGCCGCTCAAGATGCGCTCGATGGTCACGCCCACAGGCGGCTGGTCGTCCACGATCCAATCGCGATGTGCGAACCCCCAGAAGACGCTCTCGTAACCGAGCTGCTGCGTGAGCCACAGTGAACGGGCACTGTATTCCCCCATCGGCGGGCGCATGACCCGCGCCATCTCCATACCCGTCACATCCCGGAAAAGCGCCGAGGTCTCTGCGAGCTCCGCCTCGAACATCGCGCGGTCATCAACGAGATCGGGAAGCGATGGGTGGCTCATGGTGTGGTTCCCCACCACGTGGCCGTCCGCCGCCATGCGCCTCACGAGATCGGGGTTCGACCGCACGTAGGAACCTGTGACGAAGAAGGTGGCCTTCACGCCGTTTCGCGCAAGCGCGTCGAGGATCGCGGGCGTGTTGCCGTTCTCGTAACCCTGATCGATCGTGAGGTAGACGAGCCCGGGATCCGGCCCCGTGTAGCGACCGCCGTACGTCGAGAGAAGGCGCGCAGCGTCGTCGGGAATGCGTGGGACGCGATGTGCTGGATCGGCAGTGTAGAACCAGGAGCGGGTCGTGCCGTCCGTGGGCTCGGGGACTCCGGGCACGGGTGGGGTCGGCTCCACGGGCGCAGGCTTCACCGGCTCAAGTGCCGGTCCGGGCGCGATGGCAGGCTCCTCGGCCGGTGGCAGCTGGCCCGGTGCGGAAGGTCCGGACCACGGCGGCCACACACAGCCGGTGACCACGGCGATGACCGACACGAACGCGAGCAGCACCCACATACACCGGGCTGTGGTGGCACTCCGTACCATCGTCGCTCTCACCTCCCGGACGCGCACGCCCCACACCGATGCGATGCGCATCTGTCTGTGTGACGGCGGGAGCGCCACACCGGTTCGCGCTGGCACACCGCATGCTGCTTACCCACGAACGGTGCCCGCCTCACGACTCTGGAGCTGCAATGAGACCGACACCCCGCACCGCCCTGCTCGTCGCCGCCGTGCTGATCGTCGGCATCGCCTTCACGATCACCAACGCGCAGTCCGCCAACACACCTGGAACGACCAAGACCGAGGGATCCCGCATCACGAGGATCGTCGCGAAGCTTGAAGCCGATTCGAGCATGGAGATCCCCGTGCGCCTGCTCGAGGGCTCCGATGCCGCGCACGAATCAGCGCACATCTTCGACGCGATCGCCGGAGTGCGGGGCGTGAGCTCGGCCACGCTCGACACCGGGACGCTCGTCCTGACCGTGGCGTACGACTCCGCATCGACCGACCCGGCGGAGGTCGAGCGCGCACTGTTCAGCACCGGCTACGCGCAGGCCCCTCCGTCCGAGGCCGTGAACGCTGAGATGTCCGCCGATGGGACCACCCAGCGTGTGGCGGTGTCCGATGATGGGGCCAGGCTCGTGCCCGCGGTCTTCCAGGCGCGCGCCGGCCTCCCGCTCACCGTGGAGTTCGGCCCCGGGACGCAGTGCCGCACGAGCATCGTCTTCCCGGAACTCGGCGTCAGCGCGGACATCACATCAGGAGCCACGGTCGAGCTTCCCGCGATGGAGCCAGGCACGTACACCATCCAGTGCGGCGGTGGCGGTAACGAGGGCGTGCTCATCGTCCAGTAGCACGACCGGCGGGTTCACCGCCCCCCGCTCGTCCACCTCTCCAGCCACCAGGTGGCCGAGCGGTTCATCTCGGCCATGAACGCCGAGGCGAACTTGCGCCGGTACACTGCCTGCGCGTAGTTGGCGACGCCTTCCGGCAGCCCCGACGGCGCGTGCAACTCCGCAAGCTCCCGGACGACTTCGGCAGCCTCCACCCCGGTGCGCCGACGATACCGGTCACGGTGGACGAGACCCCGACCGTAGCGCCCGATCGGTGCCCGGCGTTTGCGCGGGCGCCCGAAGCACACCATCGCGGCGGGGAACGTGTGCGGCGGGAGGTGGAGCAGGCCCGCCACCTCCTCGCCGTTCTCGATGATGTCGCCGATGTAGCATGACCCGATGCCGAGCGACTCCGCGGCGATCACGGCCGTCTGTGCGGCAATGATCGCGTCCGCGCATGCGAGGAACAGGTCGCCCGGCCCGGTGTGCGTACGGTGATCGGTCGCGTCGACGGCTTCAACGTCACTCACAGCGAACAGGTCCGTCCACTTCTGCCAGTCAGCGGCGAACACGAGCACCCATGGCGCGGTGGCGATGAACGGTTGATCGTCGCAGGCGACAGCCAGCCGTTCCTTGAGCGCCTGCTCCTCGACCTCGATGATCGAGTAGAGCACCATGTTGCCTCCGGTCGGTGCGCGGAGTGCGGCGTGCAGGATGGCCTGGCGTTCGTCGTCGGTGAGCGGGGCCGGATCGTAGGTCCGGGTCGAGCTCCGCTGCGCGATCAGCTCGAGGGTAGGGTTCGTGAGCGGGCCGGGCTTCGTGACATCCATCGGGTCACCTCACGGGATCGCGCACGATGGGGCATGTCATGCAGTGTCCGCCGCCACGACCCTTGCCGAGTTCGGAACCCTCGATCTCGAGGACCTCGATGCCGGCGGCACGCAGCCTGGCGTTGGTGTGCACGTTCTTGGAGTACGCGACCACCACGCCGGGTTCGATGGCGACCACGTTGTTGGCGTCATCCCACTGCTCACGGGCGGACTGGAAGTGGTCGCCTCCGGTCTCGATAGTGCGTATCCGGTCGACTCCGAGCGCATCGGCGCACGCCTCGAGGACCCCCGCCTCCTCGATCACCTCGAAGCTGTCGCTCCGGTCACCGGGGCGCACGCTGAAGACTTGCATGCCCTCGATCACCGGCGGGAAGAGCGTGACGGCATCGTGATCGACGAAGGTCATCACGGTATCGAGATGCATGTAGGCGCGCTCCTGCGCCATGCGGCAGACGATCACGCGGTGGGCCTCGCCTGCGGAGAAGAGCGAGGAGGCGACGTGCTCCACCATGCGGCCGGTGGACCGCTCACCAAGCCCGATGAGGACCGTCCCGTTGCCGATGGGCATGACGTCACCACCCTCGAGGGACGAGCCCTGGCTGAAATCCTCGAGCGGGAAACGCGCCGTATCGCCTGCCGCCGGATACCAGAAACTGAAGTCAGCTGCGGCGAACCGCGGATGAAAGCGGTACACGAGCGAGACCAGCACGACCTCCATGCGCCGTGCGGCCCAGAAGAGTGGCGGCAACACGACGCCGCCGTACAGCCACGCACTCGAATCGCGCGTGAAGAGCGTGTTCGGGAGCGGCGGCAGAACGAAGCTCTGCGGCTCGGCGAGCACCGCACCGAGCGAGCGGCGGCGCAGCGCGTCCACGTCGACGCCTTCGACCTCGGAGACGAGCAGTCCGCCGATGAGCGCGGCCGCCAGCCGTGTGTGAGGGAGCTCGCGCAGATAGGCCCGCAGCTCCGCGACCATCGACAATCCCACCGTATACGAGGAGACGGCGCTTGAGATGGCTTCTTCGCGTGCTTCGCTCGACGCCGCGAACGCCTCGGCAAGAAGCTCGCTGAAGTACAGGACCTCGACGTCGCGGGAGCGCAGCAAGGCGACGAAGGCGTCGTGCTCGGCAGCAGCACGCTCCACCCAGACCACATCGTCGAACAGGAAGTCGGAGCGGTTCGCGGGCGTCAGCCGCTCGAGCGCCATCCCGGGACGGTGGACGAGTACGGTGCGCAACGTGCCGACCTCCGAGCTGACACGCGGTTCGAGCGGCTGCATCGCGACCTCCTCGGCACGGCGGACTCTCTCCGCTACTATGCCACGAGGCGTGCCGAGTGGCACCCGGCTTGCACAGCAGCTCCGGTACACACCGACCGAAAGGCACCACATGAGCGAGCGTGGCCAGGACGACCCGCGGCGAGCGCCGCGGTGGCCGCAGGCTGGCGTGCGTGCGCAACTGACGGCAGGAGCGCTCATGTGGCTCATCGGGGCGAGCATCCTGCTCGTGCGCGGGACGGCGTACATCCAGGGCCGTTCGTGGCACGCCTGGGCGCTTGCGGCCGGACTCGCACTCGGCGTGATCAAGTCGCGCTACCTGCTCGAAGGCGTCGCCGAGCGCGCGGTGGCGCGCATCCGTGATCGCGGACGGGCCTGGCTGCCGGGGTTCTTCTCACTCAGGTCGTGGGCGCTCGTCGCCACCATGATGGGCGGCGGCATGGTGCTCCGACGTATCGTCGTAGCGCCGGACCAGATCGGCGCGGGCATCCTCGGCGCGATCTACCTCGGCGTTGGCGCCGCGCTGCTGCTGGCCGACCGCGTCTTCTGGCACGCGGTGTTCGGCCGTACGCGGAACGGCGTGGTGCTGCGGTAGAGCATCGCCAGGTCCGCCCGGTCCGCTACGCCTGCTTGATCTCGATCTCCATGCCATCGGGATCGGGGAAGAAAAGCAGCCGCCACCCACCCGGCATCTCCCGGATCGCGATGTCTTCGGCGATGATTCCGGCCTCCCGAAGCTCCGAGAACGCCGCGTCGATATTCTGAGTCTCCAGCGCGAGATGCTTGAAGCCGAGCACACGCTCGGGCAGATCGGGCGCCGGGACGGGCTCGGCGTACGCGAAGAGCTCGATCTCCAGCGCGCCGAGCCGCATGAAGGAGAGCGTCTTGTCGGCCATGACACGCTCGTTACCGTCGATGAATCCGAGCGTCCGGTAGAATGACTTCGAGCGCTCGAGGTCGCTCACGACGATGCCGATGTGGTCAGGTCTCAGATCCACGGTGTTCACCCCAGCCTTCCGCCGACGATCCGGGCGACCTCGGCTTTGTCGCAGTTGCCACCACACTCGGCGCTGATCAAGCCGATCGCCCGGCCCATCTCGCGCTTCTCCGTGATGCCCTCGGCGGCAAGCACGCGCTCCACGACCCCGGCAAGCGCGTCTCCTGTGACCTGCGCCGGGAGCAGCTCCTCAAGGATCGCGACCTGCTCGGTCAGCAGCGCCGTCCGCGCGTCGTCCGTGCCCACTTTCATGGACCCCTCGAGCGTCTCGCCGGTCTGTTTGAGGACCTTCTTCAGCAGCGCGACGACCTCCTCGGACGTGACCTCGCGCTTCGCGTCCTTCTCCTTGATGTCGATCTCGTTCTTCACCTGCCGCAGGATCGAAAGGCGCACCTTGTCGTGCGCACGCAGTGCCGAGGTGATCTCCGAGACGATGAGTGCCTTGTCCATCGTGGTGCCTCCCGTGCATGTGACAGCCAGACGCATGCGAGTGTAACGCAGACGTCACCTCCAGGGGCTTGCATGAGCGTGCTCCGGCGTTTAGATTGGCACCCTAACCATTAGTCGCCTAACTAATAACTCCGGCCACCCGCCGCAAAGGAGCTCCGATGCATCACCACACACACCCGCCGACTGACGCCTTTGACTCGGCACTGGAGGGCGTCGATCCCCTCTCGCTCGACGTCTTCAAAGCCCAGAAGCGCTCAATGGTGCTCAGCCGGCACCTCATGATGTCGAGTCTCTCCAGCGAGGAGTCCCACCCCGGTCAGGCCGCGTGCCTCCTTGCGCTTTCGACAAGCGGCGGCATGAGCCAGAGTGAGCTGGCCGACGTTCTGCACGTATCGAAGCCCACGGTCACCGTGATGCTCCAGAAGCTCGAGGCCGCCGGCGCACTCGAGCGGCGCACCGACGAGCACGACCAGCGTGTGACGCGGCTCTTCCTCACGCAGCGCGGTGTAGAGCTTGCGGAGCGGATGCGCGCTGTCCATGCCGAGATCATCAACACCACGATCGGACGTCTGTCCGAGGCCGACCGGCGCGAGCTTCTGCGCCTGCTCACGATCCTGAACGGCCATGCGGCCGCGAGACTCCACGGAGAGGACGTCGCCCGATGATGAGACTCCTTCGGTTCCTGAAGCCGTACCGGAAGCAGGTGGCGCTCGTCCTGGTGCTGGTCTTGCTCCAGGCGATCGCGAACCTCTACCTCCCCGACCTCAACGCGAACATCATCAACGACGGCGTCGCCAAGGGTGACACGGGCTTCATCCTGCGTGAGGGTACGCTCATGCTCGGCGTGGCGCTCGCACTCGGCGTGATCTCGATCATCTCAGTGTACTGGGGTGCCCGCACGGCCATGGCGTTCGGCCGCGACCTCCGCCATGAGGTCTTCCACATGGTGCAGCGCTTCTCACTTGCCGAGCTCAATACCTTTGGGGCCCCCTCGCTCATCACCCGTACCACCAACGACGTGCAGCAGATGCAGATGCTCGTCGTCATGGGCCTCAATGTGATGGTGATGGCTCCGTTCATGGCGATCGGCGGCATCATCATGGCCGTGCGCCAGGACGCGCCACTCTCGCTCCTGATCGCGGTCGTGATCCCGGTGCTCGCGATCATCCTCGCCATCCTGATGCGCAACGCGATGCCGCTCTTCAAGAGCATGCAACTGCGAATCGATCGCGTGAACCAGGTCATGCGCGAGAAGCTCGCGGGCATCCGCGTCATCCGTGCGTTCGTGCGTAGCGACTACGAGGAGCGCCGGTTCGATGTCGCCAACCGCGAGCTCTCCGAGTCGATGCTCGGCGTGGGCCGGTTGTTCGCCGCGATGATGCCGACGGTGATGGCCATCTTCAACCTCGCCCTCGTGGCCACGATGTGGTTCGGCGGCCTGCGCATCGACAGCGGCGCCATGCCCATCGGCAACCTCACCGCGTTCCTCACCTACATCATGCAGATCCTCATGTCGGTGATGATGGCCTCACTCATGTTCGTGATGGTCCCGCGCGCCGCCGCCTCGGCCGAACGCATCAACGAAGTGCTCGACACGAAACCGCAGATCGCTGATCCAGAGAGCCCGGTCGTTCCCGCCGAGACACGCGGCGTGGTGGAGTTCCGCGACGTGGAGTTCCGCTATCCGGGAGCCCAGGACCCGGTGCTCTGCGGCATCTCCTTCGTGGCCGAACCTGGCCAGACCACGGCGATCGTCGGCAGCACCGGCAGCGGCAAGTCCACGCTCATCAACCTCATCCCCCGCTTCTACGATGTCACCGGTGGGCAGCTGCTCGTCGACGGCGTGGACGTGCGGGATATGACGCAGTCCGAGCTCTGGAGCCGCGTGGGATTCATCCCGCAGAAGGCGTTCCTCTTCAGTGGCACCGTGGGCAGCAACCTGCGGTACGGCAATGATGACGCGACCGACGAAGAGCTCTGGCACGCGCTTGAGGTGGCCCAGGGCAAGGCCTTCGTCTCGGCGCTCGACGGCGGGCTTGAATCGCCCATCACCCAGGGCGGCACCAACGTTTCCGGTGGCCAGCGTCAGCGGCTCGCGATCGCACGCGCACTCGTGAAGCGCCCCGAGGTCTACGTCTTCGACGACAGCTTCTCCGCGCTCGACTTCAAAACCGACGCGGCGCTGCGCGCTGCGCTCGCACGCGACACCGCTGACGCGACCGTCATCATCGTCGCGCAGCGGGTGAGCACCATCATGCATGCCGACCGGATCATCGTGCTCGATGAAGGACGCATCGTCGGCTCCGGCACGCACGATGAGCTGCTCGGGTGCTGCCCGACCTACGGCGAGATCGTTAGAAGCCAGTTGACCGAGGAGGAGGTCGCATGAGCGAGACCACCGCGCGCACGAACGCACCGGCTCCCGTGAGCGGCCCCGGTCGGGGCCCCGGTCCCGGTGGCCCGATGATGGGCCCGGGCGGGCACGGACTGATGGCGGGAGGCGCGAAGTCCAAGAACTTCCGCGGCACCATGAAGCGCCTCGGCGGCTACCTCAAGCCTGAGGCTGCCAAGCTCATCGTGGTCCTGCTGCTCACGATCGCGTCGGTCGCGGCAAGCGTCTCCGGGCCGCGCATCCTCGGCACGGCCACCAACGTGCTCTTCGAAGGCGTCATCGGAACGGCACTTGCCGAGCGCCTGCCGGAAGGGGCGACCGCCGATGAAGCCGTGGCCATGCTGCGGACAGGCGCGGAGCAGCTGCGCGCTCAGGGCGAGGACACCGAAGCCGAGCAAGCCGAGCAGCTCGCCGACATGCTCTCAGGGATGGACGTGGTCGTCGGCCAGGGTGTCGACTTCAGCCTCGTGGCGCAGTGGCTGCTCGTGCTTGCTGGCGTGTACCTGCTCGCGGCGCTCTTCGGTTGGGGACAGGCGTACATCATGGCCGGGGTGACCCAGCGCACCATTTACGGCCTGCGCAAACGTGTGGACGAGAAGCTCGCACGTCTGCCGCTCAAGTACTTTGACGACCACTCGCGCGGCGACACGCTCTCGCGCGTGACCAACGACATCGACAACATCGCGCAGACGTTGCAGCAGCAGGCCGCGCAGATCCTGAGTTCCGTGCTCACCATCGTGGGCGTCCTCGGCATGATGGTCTGGATCAGTCCTCTGCTTGCAGGCATCTCACTCCTCGTGATCCCCGCTTCGGTGGTGGTGGCGATGTTCATCGCCAAGCGCTCGCGTGTACAGTTCGCGGCGCAGTGGGAGAAGACCGGCACCCTCAACGGGCACGTGGAGGAGATGTTCACCGGCCACAGTGTGGTGAAGGTCTTCGGCCGTCAGGCCGAAGCGGTGGAGGTGTTCGATCGCGAGAACGAAGGGCTCTACCAGGCGTCGTTCCGCGCGCAGTTCATCTCCAGCACCATCCAGCCATCGCTCCACTTCCTCAACAACCTCAACTACGTGGGCGTGGCCGTCATCGGTGGCCTCAAAGTCGCGAGCGGCTCACTCACGCTTGGCGACGTACAGGCGTTCATCCAGTACTCGCGCCAGTTCAACCAGCCGATCGTCCAGACCGCCTCCGCCGCTAACGTGCTGCAGTCGGCCGCAGCATCTGCCGAGCGCGTCTTCGAACTCCTCGATGCCGAGGAGGAGGTCGCGGAAACGACCGAACCTGTACGGCTCGAGGCTCGCGCCGGGCACGTGGAGTTCGAGAACGTGCGCTTCAGCTACTCAGCGGACACGCCGCTCATCGAGGATCTCTCGCTCGAAGCGCGCCCCGGGCAGACGGTCGCGATCGTCGGACCCACAGGTGCGGGCAAGACAACGCTCGTGAACCTGCTCATGCGCTTCTACGAGATCCAGGACGGCGCCATCCTCATCGATGGCATCGATACGCGAGACATGACACGCGACGACCTGCGAGCGACGTTTGGCATGGTCCTCCAGGACACATGGCTGTTCAAGGGCACGATCCGCGAGAACCTCGCGTACGGCCGTGAGAATGCGACGGAGCAGGAGATCCTCACTGCCGCAGAGGCCGCGCACGTGGACCACTTCGTACGCACCTTGCCCGAGGGCTACGAGACCGAGCTCAACGACGACAGCTCCAACATCTCGCAGGGGCAGCGGCAGCTGCTCACGATCGCGCGTGCGTTCGTGGCCGACCCCCCGATCCTCATCCTTGACGAGGCCACGAGTTCGGTCGACACCCGCACGGAAGCACTGATCCAGCAGGCGATGGCGCGGCTGATGGAGGGTCGTACGAGCTTCGTCATCGCCCACCGGCTCTCGACGATCCGCGAGGCCGACCTCATCCTCGTGATGAACGAGGGGGCGATCATCGAGCAAGGCACGCATACCGGACTCATGGATGCTGGGGGCTTCTACGCCGACCTGTACAACAGTCAGTTCACAGAGGCGTTCGACGAAGCGGTCTGAGGGGCGCCCGGGCGCGCCCTACCAGTCCACGATGCGGCGCTCACCCTCAAGCGCACGGATATGCGTGGCATCTTGCACGACCTCGAGACAGCCGCGGTATCCGCCGACTGCGTCGCGCATGGCGAAATACCGGATGTGGAGGAACCTTCCCTGCATTTGGATCCAGAACTCGGCCGTGTCCTTCTCGCCGCCCCTGAAGGAGGTGAGTATCTCCTCGACCTTGTGTACGCTCGCCGGCGGGTGACAGTTGCGGACCTCACGGCCGATGACCGCGGGCGAGCGTGGGAAAACGCGCTCGCCTTCAGAGTAGAAGCGGACGCGGTCGTGCTCATCAACGAAGCTGAGGTCGAACGGCAGCGCGCTGAGCATCAGGTCTACTTGCTCTCGCGTGAGCGCGCCGGTGGTGAGGAGGAGTTGCGCATCCGCCACCATCTGTCCGGATGTCGGCGCTGCGCCCTCGAGCGTGGGCGCACCTCCCGTGCCGGGAAGGACGGTGGCGCTGGCTCCCGCCAATACGGGAGCTTCGATCCAGGCGTAGCCGATCTCCGCATCACCCGAGGCGAGCGCGATCCACTCTGCCTCATCGAGCACGTCGAGCGCCGTCGGGAACAGGATCTTCTCCTCCTTGTAGACCATGTCATCAACAGCCTGGAGCGTCTCCCCGAGCGACTCTGCGACCTCATCGGTGTCGCCCGCCTCGGCACTCGCACGATCTCGCCGGATCATCGCGATGATATCGTCATCGAGCGCCCACATGACCTTGGTGGGCCCCTCCACGCCATGGCTTTCGAGCACGGGGAAGAGCTGCATCTCTTTGCGACGGTAATGCGTTGCGACCTCCGAGAGGCGCGCAAGGCCCTCGGCGATACGGGCGATGACGCTGCGGTCCGCGGCGAGCGCTTCGAGGTCGGCCCGAAGCGCAGCCGTGATCTCGGCCACGACCTCGTTCTCGCGCACGTAGGCGTCGACCGGATGGGTGGCGGCGACCGCCAGCACCTCCCCCGACTCGAGCGACTCTTTGAACACGGCCACATGCACGTCGCAGAGACGCTGTACCTCGGTGACGGGCATCCCCTCGGCGATCAGCGCTTGCTCCATCATGGCAACCTCGGCGGCATCGATGTCGCGCGCAAGCTCGTCGAAGCGCGCCTTCACCGACTCCACGCTGGCGCCGTCGTGCAACTCGCGGATGAGTCCCTTCAGTGTCTCCTGGCGGCGTGCCCGCTCAGCGTCGTCCAGCGGTGGCGCCGCGCCGGCGGTCTCTTCGGCCACGATGGAGTGCATCGCGACTTGCTCGCGAACGGCTTCGGCGAGTGTCTCGGGGTCGAGATCGGCCATCTTCGCGGCGGCCTCAAGTGTGGCGACACGGCCCACGGTGTTGTAGACCACCGGATTGGCCAGTTTCTCGAATGCCGGTGCATAGCCCGTGAGCCATGACTTCAGGAACGGGTACGTCTGAAGTAGGTCGTGCACTTTGGTGTCGGGCCCGATTCGCATGGCAAGACTCCTTCGTGATGATGCGGCACTTGTTCCAGTTCATATCCATTCCGGCCCACGGGCGACCACGCGCTATGGGCGGTTGCCTCGCAGTGACTGCCCAAACACGCGCGCACCTGTACAATTGCGTGTCCGCGTACAGCCAACGTGCACGACCGATGGCACGCACCAACTGAAGGAGATTCGCACCGTGAACATGTACCTCGCCGCACTGCTCGGCTTCGTGCTGCTCTTCGGCGGTGGAGAAGGCCTCGTCCGTGGCGCCGTCGCGGTGGCACGCCGGTTCGGGCTGTCCTCCCTACTCATAGGCCTCACGGTCGTGGCCGCCGGCACGTCGGCGCCGGAACTCATCGTCAGCCTGAGCGCCGCGATCAAAGGCAATGCCGATATCGCGCTCGGCAACGTGGTGGGCAGCAACATCTTCAACGTGCTCGGGGTGCTCGGTATCTCCGCGCTCATCGCACCGATCATCGTGAAGCCTGCCGAGGTGAAGCGGGACACGCTCATCATGGCGGGTGCGATGGTCGCACTCGCGGTCGCGGCGCAGTCTGGTGTGATCGGCTGGCCGGTGGGATCGATGCTCATCGTCGCGGTCATCGGCTACACGGTCTACTCCTACCGTACCGAGCTGCGCGAGAAGCCGGCGCCCTCTGCGGAGCTCCACGAGCACGAGGGTGAAGAGTTCGAGGGGCCGTCGAGCCTCTGGCTCGGTCTGCTGTATATCGCCCTCGGGCTCGGCGCGCTGGTCATCGGCTCCCAGCTGCTGGTCACGGGGGCCACCGAGATCGCCCGTACGTTCGGCGTTCCGGAGGCCGTGATCGGCCTCACACTCGTCGCCATCGGCACTTCACTGCCCGAACTCGCCACGAGCATCGCCGCGGCGGTGCGTGGACACTCCGATGTGGCGGTCGGCAATGTGTTGGGCAGCAACATCTTCAACGCGCTGCTGATCATCGGCGCGACCGCGGTGGTCCGCCCTATCGGTGTGGCCGAGAGCATGGCGCGCCTGGACGTCTGGCTCATGGTGGCCGCGGCCCTCGCCCTCATACCGCTTCTCATCGGCCGGGGCCGCATCGGGCGGGTGGCGGGCGTGGTACTCACCGCTTCATACGCGATCTACGCGGTGCTTCTGCTCGCGTAGCCGCACCGCGCAGACCTCGCTGCGTCAGGTCTCCGATCCTCCTACGGATGCACTCCCGACCACGGAGCACCTATCCCGATGCCGGGTGCGTCTTGCCATCCCCATCCGGGATCGCCTCCGCTGCCACCGTGCGCCAGTGCCTCTGTGCTGGCAGAGAGCACGAATGCGACAGCGAGCACCGCGAGAACGAGGGAGCGCGTACGCTTCTTCATGTCGGTTCACCTCCCCGTACGGCCCGCACGATCCGCCGGGATACCGGCGTGCGTGCGGTCTATCCCCCCGCCCACTGGCGAGCCCTCATGGGCGATGAGACTTCCTACCCACGAGCGTCGGCGCATAACGCATGGGGCGGCTGTGTGGCCCAGGGAGCTGTGCGGGGGTAGCATGGGGCCAGACATGCGGCTGGATCGCACGCGCAACCAACAGGAGCACACATGCACGTGGTCATCGGGGGGTACGGGCGGGTCGGGCGCTATCTTGCGTTCATGCTCGAGGAGCGTGGGCACCGGGTCTCGGTGATCGACCACGACGAGAGCGCCTTCGCGGCCGCGGGGCGCGATATCCGCGGGCGTCGCATCACCGGCGAGGTGTTCGACCGTGCGACCCTCGAGAAGGCGGGCATCGCCGACGCGGACGCCTACGCGGCTGTAACGAGCGGTGACAACAGCAACATCGTGAGTGCCCGCGTGGCCCGTGAGCGCTTCGGAGTGCCGTGCGTGGTGGCACGCATCTACGACCCCCGTCGCGCGCTGATCTACGAACGGTTCGGCATCCCCACCATCTCGAGCGTCAACTGGTCGGGCGCCATGCTGCTCGCGACCATCCTCGAGCCCGACGTCAAGACAACCGCCATCTATGGCGGCGGCGAGGTGCTCACGATCACGGCCGACGCATCACTCAGCCTGACCGGCAAGCGGGTGAGCAACCTGGATTACCCGGGCAAGTTCCACATCTCGGCCATCGTGCGTGATGGCATCGCCCGGCTCCCCGAGCCGAGGACCGAGCTCATCAAGGGAGACCGACTGAGCATCACCGTGACCCGTGAAGCCCTTCCGGAGCTCAAGCGGCTCCTCGACCTGGAGTAGGAGGCCGCTGGTGAAGATCATCATCGTCGGCGGTGGCAAGACAGGGGCGTACCTCGCCGAGCGCCTGCAGCACGACCACGAGATCGTCCTGATCGAGCAGCGTCGGGAGCGTGTGGAGCACCTCCGCATCGCGCTTCCGGAAATCGAGACGCTGCTGGGCGACGCGTGCGAGCCCGAGGTGCTCGAGGCGGCCGGAGCTGCGGGGTCGGACATGGTCATCGCCGTGACCGGTGACGACGAGGACAACCTCGTCGTTGCGATGCTGACCAAGGTACTCGAAGGCGGCATGGTGTACGCACGCGTGAACCACCCTCAGAACGAGTGGTTGTTCGACAAAGACTGGGGTGTGGATGTCCCGGTCTCGTCCCCCGCGATGCTCTACGGGCTCATCGGCAGGGACCTCGTGTTGGGCAACGTCGTGCCGCTACTCGACCTTCGGGCCGACGATGTCGTGGTCGAGGAAGTCACCCTGCCAGCCGAAGCCGGGGCCGTGGGACGTACGCTCGCCGATGTCTCGCTCCCGGCAAACGTCTCGGTGATCGCGGTCATCGCGGCCGGTGGTGCCGGCGTGCTACCCGCCCGAGGCGAGACCGCGCTCGGTGCGGGTGACGTGCTCCTGTTGCTCACACAGGGGACGCTCGATGAGGTGGCCGTGCTCGATGCGCTCGGCATCACGCACCCGGAAGAGCCTGGCGTCGAGTAGGCGCACTCACTCCTGACGGCGCGGCGTCTCCGGCAGCGCGCACGCCAGCGGCGTGCACGGCTCGTTGATGTGATACGGCACGTCGGTAAGTATCACGCCCGGCTCGCCGAAGAGTTGCTGCTTCAGGAACAACGACGTCTGATCATGCAGTATGGCGTCGCCTACGTTCTCCGGAGCGTACTCGGGGAGGATCACCGTGACGACATGGTCGTTGGTGGGCCTGGGCACCGCACGGATGAACTCCATGATCGGGCTGAGTATCTCCCGGTAAGGCGACTCGATGATGGTGAGCTTGATGCCGAATGCCGCCTTGTCCCAGCGCCTGCGGAACACATCGCCCGTACCGTCGATATCGACGTAGAGCGCCTCCACCCGGTCGGCCTGCAGTGTGCGCGCGTAGCGAAGGGCACGAACGAGGCGGCGGTCGATAGACTTCACCAGCACGATGACGTGGTTGTGCATGCGGTTGTACGACTGCCAGTCGAGGTCCGCGAACTCATCGGGACGGATCGCAAGGTCCTTGCGAACGCGATCGTACTGGCGGCGCACCCAGAGGAACAGCGCCACTATCGCCGGGATGAGGATGAGCACGATCCAGGCGCCGTGCGCGAACTTCGCGGTCGCGATGACCGCGGTGACCACACCTGTGGCGGTCGCCCCCACCGCATTGATCGCGAGCGAGCGCTGCCACCCCTGCTCCCGGATGCGGAGATGATGCCGCACCATGCCCGCCTGCGACAGCGTGAAGGATAGGAAGACGCCCACCGCGTACAGCGGGATGAGCCTGGTGGTCACACCGCCGAACGCCACCAACAGCACGATGGCGGCGATGGTGAGCAGGATGATCCCGTTGCTGAAGACGAGACGGTGCCCCCGGTCGCGGAGCTGGTGCGGCAGGAAGTCATCATCGGCCACGAAGGAGGATAGGCGCGGAAAGTCCGCATACGCGGTATTGGCCGCAAGCACGAGGATCGCGGCGACGCTCGCGGAGATAACGTAGTAGAACCACCCGGTGCCGAACATTGCCCGCGAGAGCTGGCTGATGACCGTCTCGGTCTCGGATGGCTGGACCCCTGCGAGCGTCGAGAGCAGCACGATCCCCGTGAAGAGGAAGAGGAGGATGCCCGCCATCCAGGTGAGCGTGATCGACGCGTTCTTGCCCTCCGGCTGCCGGAACGCCTGCACGCCGTTGGCGATCGCTTCAACGCCAGTCATCGCGGTGCAACCCGAAGCGAACGCCTTGAGCACGAGGAAGAGGCCCAGGCTCTGCACGATCTCGATGGGCTCGGCGGGCACCGGGACCGTGAACGGGTCGCCGGTGGCGAACCTCACGAGCCCCGCAACCACCATGAAGCCGATGAGCGCGATGAACGCGAACGTGGGCCCGGCGAAGATCGTCCCGGACTCCTTGACGCCTCGCAGGTTGGCGACCGCGAGCAGCAGCACGAACCCGATCGCGATCGGCACCGTGTACGGCAGGAGTTCGGGCCGGGCCGAGGTGATCGCAGCCACGGCAGCCGAGATCGACACTGCGACGGTGAGGATGTAGTCGACCAGGAGCGATGCGCCCGCGACGAGCCCGGGTACCGTCCCGAGATTCTCCTTGGCGACGATGTACGAACCGCCGCCGCCCGGGTACTCCCGGATCGTCTGGCGATACGACAGCACCACGATCACGAGCAGTACACCTATGGCCACGGCGATCGGGAGGGTGAGACTGAGCGCGGCGGTGCCGGCGAGGGCGAGCATGAGCATGATCTCGTGCGGCGCGTAGGCGACCGAGGAGAGCGCGTCGCTCGAGAAGACCGCGAGCGCGACCGGGTTGCTGAGGCGCTGGTGCATCGCCTCCCGGTTGTGCAGTGGATCGCCGAGCAGGAACCGCTTCAGTGGACCCGCCATCGCCCGCCCTGTCGTATCGAGTGCCGTAAGTCGTCGACAAGCGTACTCCATACGGGCCGCCAGCGGACCGTCATCAGAGCAGGTCTCGGAGGTCCATCCTGCGCTCGCGCCATGCGGGCACGTAGCGGGCGAGCTCCCGATAGAAGGCGGCGTCGTGCGCTCGCACGCGCAGATGACAGAGCTCGTGGTAGATCACGGCGTCGAGGCACTCGAGAGGCGCCCGGACGAGTAGCGTGTTGAGGCTCATCCAGCCGCCCGGCGAGAGGCTTCCCCAGCGCGAGCGCATCGTCCGCAGACGCAGTCGGGGCTTGACCTCGCCATCGCGCGCGAATCGCTCCCAGCACACATCGAGCCGCTGTTCGAACAGCTCGCGTGCCCGAGCGCGCTCTCCGGCGTCGACAGGCACAGGGGACTCCCAGGCGCGCGCCAGGGCCTCGGCACGTTTGCGCGCGATCCAATCGGTGCGCTCGTCGACGAAGCGCTCGAGGTCGCGCTGGGACACCCACCGCGGAGCCCTGACCCGCAGCGTGCCGTCGCGTCCGACCACCAGCGCCACGGTCCGGCGGTCCGAGCGTACGACCTCGTAGGCAACGTGCTCGCCGTCTATGGTCACCGTGCGCCCCCTGCGTCCGACTCTGCGCGTCATCCCGCGACGACCCGGCCGTCCCGGAGCATCAGGCGCTCGTCAGCGTGCTCGGCCATGCGCATGTCGTGGGTCACCATCACGCACGTCATCCCCCGCTCGTGGACCTGGTCCTTGAGCATCTCCACCACCTGGAAGCCGCGCTCGGTGTCCAGGCTCGCGGTGGGTTCGTCGACGAGCATGATGGTGGGCGTGTTCATGAGCGCCCGCGCGATCGCCACCCGCTGCCGCTCACCACCGGAGAGAAGGGCAGGCCGGTGCGATACACGATCCGCCAGACCGAACGACTCGAGCAGGTCGTCCGCACGGGTACGGTCCTCGCGCGTGATCCGGCCCGAGAGATGCGGCACCAGGAGCAGGTTGTCGCGTGCGGTGAGATAGGGCACGAGATGATGCTCCTGGAAGACGATGCCGACGGTCTCGCGCCGATAACGCGCAGCATCGGCTGACGAGCGCAGGTGCAGCGGGTGGCCGTCGATGATGACCTCGCCCGAAGTAGGCGTGAGCAGCCCGGCGATGATGGACACGAGTGTGGTCTTGCCCGAGCCCGATGGGCCGATCATGGCGAGCAGCTTGCCCTCACCGAGCCTGAAGGACACCTGGTCGAGCGCGGTCACCTGGGTCCGACCGCTCCCGTACGTCTTGGTGATGTCGTTGATCGCCAGCATCGCTCCTCCTCCTTCCTACGCCGACGTCCGGCCAAGTGCTGTGGCCGGGTCGATCTTGAGGATGCTTCTGAGCGAGAACAGGCTGCCAACGTACGCCGTCCCAAAGATCGCGAGGACGGCCACCGCCCAACGACGGGGGTCGGGATCGAACGCCATCATCGGCGGCATCCCGGCGCCCGCACCGAGTGCAAGCACGGTCCCCAGTACCGTCGCGATGGCGACGAGGACCGTGATCTGCAGGAGCAGGTCCCTGTAGAGGTATGCGTTGGACGCGCCGATCGCCTTGATGGCGGCGATCTGCGAGGTCTTGTGCAGTGTGGTGATGTAGAAGAAGACGCCCACCAGAAGCGCGCCGATCACGACAGACACACCCTGGATGCCGTTGACCGCGAGGATCATCTCAGGCATACCGTTGCCCGCATCCGCCGCATCCTGGATGCCCGCGACCCGATACGCGTCACCGAGCCCACGCTGCACCTCTTCGATCGTGGTACCGGGCTCGAGGTCGATTGCGGCGACCGACGCACTCCCGCTGAACTGCTCCGCCATGCGGGCAGCGGCCACCTCGCCAGCCTGTTCCCCGTCATCTCCGGCACCAAGTAGCGCCGCGAGGTGCAGCGCCTCCCACGTCTCGAGATCGACCCATACCGTCGGCACCATCACGTAGCGCCGACCCTCCGTGAACCCGACGACCTTGAGCGACGCATCCATCGGAGTGAGCGTGATCGTGTCGCCGATCTCCACGCCATCGAGCTCCGCGGTCGCGTCGAGCACCGCCTCGTCGTGCCCGCTCGCCGCACGCCCTTCGATGATCGGTAGCTGATCCATGCTCCCGCCGAGGCCGAAGACGCGTACGTCGAACGGCTCGTCGACCGAGCCGACCGAAGCGTAGGTGTGCCCGACACCGTAAGCCCCTGCGATACCGGACGTTCCCGCGACCGCATCGAGATCGTCGGCTGAGAGGATGCTGCGTTCGATTGTGGGATACGTATCACGCTGGAAGACGAGCGCATCGGCGTCGAGCCTGGACTTGGCGCCCGACATGCCGGTGAGCAGCCCCTCGGACATGGCCGAGGTGACCATGGTGAGCGACACCACCAGACCGATCGCGAGCGCGATCAGCGAGAACTTGAATTTGCTGCCGAAGAGCTCCTTGATGGCGAACATCGTGCCCCCATCGGTGTCAGACGCAGTGTTCCGATGGTAGCTGATTGCCGCGACGCATGCGGCAGGCGTGGGAATGGTGTTGCACTGCCGCGCAGAGAGGTGTGTACTCTCCCGATACGGAACGCATCATCGTGGAGAGGGGCCACCGGTGATCAAGAAATACGTCCTCGAGACCCGACCGCAGTTCCTGACGCTCGCGCTCGCACTCGTCGTGCACGGCAGTGCGCTCGCGGCGTGGCATGGATCGGTGCACATCGGCCGCTCGCTGCTGGCGGCACTCGCGCTGATGCTGCTCCAGGGCAGCGTGAACGTGCTCAACGACTGGCATGACTGGAGCCGAAGCGGCATCGACCACGCCACCCGGCAAACGCCGTTCTCGGGTGGCAGCGGCATGCTGCCCCGCGGTGAGATGTCATCACGCAACGCACTCGCCCTGGGCATCGGCACGCTGCTCGCCGGCGCAGCGATCGGCGTGTACCTCTCGTGGCTGGCGGGCTGGCCGCTCCTCGTCCTCGGGGTCGCCGGTGCGCTCTCGGTGGTGCTGTACACACCGGTGTTCACCCGGATCGGACTCGGCGAGATCATGGCCGGACTCGGGCTCGGCGTGCTGCCCATCGTGGGGACCTACTATCTCCTGACCGGCACGCTCGACATCGCCGCGTGGGTGTCGGGCATCCCTGCGACACTGCTCACCTACAACCTGCTGCTCCTGAACGAGTTCCCCGACGCGGAGGCCGACCGCGCTGGCGGCCGTCACCACATGGTCGTGCTCCTCGGCAAGCGCACCGCGAGGTGGCTGTACGCGGCCGTGGAGGCCGGCACGTTCGTGTCGATCGTCCTTGGCGTCGTCTACGGCGTGATGACACCGTGGGTGTTGCTCGGGCTCATCGCTGTGGTGCCCGCCTCTCATGCGGTGCGGGTCACGCT
Source organism: Coriobacteriia bacterium (assembly GCA_016933785.1). Classification (GTDB taxonomy): domain Bacteria; phylum Actinomycetota; class Coriobacteriia; order Anaerosomatales; family Anaerosomataceae; genus Anaerosoma. The sequence goes on from JAFGAG010000073.1 coordinate 31,410, forward strand.
GCAGGACTACGAGAGCTTTGAGGCGCTGATCCCGGCACAGGGCGCCAACGTACAGGCCGTCATCGGCACGAACATCCTGATGGCGGCCGGATACGTGATAGCCGCGATACTCGGATAGCGGGATGATGAGGGCGTGATGGAGGAGGCCGGCTCAGCGGTGCAGGTCGTGCGCGCGCACCTGTCGATCAGCGGACTGGTGCAGGGCGTCTACTTCCGCGCGTCGACCGCCGAGGCCGCCCGTGCGATGGGCGTTTCGGGATGGGTGCGCAACACCCGCGATGGCGTCGAGGCCGTCTTCGAGGGGCCACGCCCTGCGGTCGACCGGGCGATCGCCTGGTGCCACAAGGGGCCGCCCGCTGCGGCGGTGGAGCGCGTGGACACCATCTGGGAGGAACCTGAAGGGCTACGCGGGTTCTCGATCAGGCACTGAGCGGACGGAGCTGATGCGGATGATCGGGGGAGCCGGGAGACGTGGGATCGTGGTAGCCGCGACGATGGCCGCGGCGGCGGCGCTCGCGACAGAGGTCGCCAGCAGGTACATCATCACCCGCTTTCCGGAGCGACCGACGGCGCCAGACCTCGCGTACGAGGTACTGCCCCACATTCCCGAAGGCAGCTACGTGACACTCGTGGCGATGGCCGCAATCATCGTTCTGTACATGGCCTCCGTGATCCGGCACGATCCGGGACGCATCCCGGCGCACATCACCGCGATCGCGCTGGTGTACCTGTTCCGTGCCGCGATGACCGTGCTCACACCCCTGGCACATGCCCGGGACGGCTCGCTCGTCCCCTTCCCGCTTTTCACGAACGGGCTCTTCCCCTCGGGGCATACGGCGCTTGCGCTGTTGCTTCTGCTGTTCATCGGCCGCAAGAAAGCTCCACGCCTGCATGCGGTCGGCGTGGCCCTGTTCTTCGTGATGGCCGTATCGATGCTGTTCTCGCGCGGCCACTACTCGATCGACATCGTCGGAGGGGCGCTGCTCGGTTACTTCGTGTGGCGGGAGTGGTCGGAGGGGAGCATGTTCGAGCCACTGCGGCGGCTCGTGTCGCCCCAGGGCTAGGACCCCGTAGAGCCCGTGGCAGCCTCGGCCAGCGCGCTCAGACCGCGCGCGAGCGCTCGAACGTCATCATCGCTGAGGGATCCGAGCCACTCGTGCACGTGCTCGCGCCTGCCCTGCCGCAGGTGGGAGACCAGCTCCATCCCCGCCACGGTGGCCGTCACCACCGCACGGCGCCGGTCGCCTGGGTCCTGCATCCTCGCCGCATATCCCCGTCGGACCAGCTGCTCCACCACCTGGCTCGCCGCTGGCTCACCGATACCGAGGTCGGCGGCGAGACCGGTGATCGAATGGCCGTCACCGCTTGCAATAGTGATGAGCGCCTTGAGCTGAGCGGCAGGCAGACCGAGCTGAAGCCAGGCAGGAAGGTTCACCCTATGGAGTTCCTCATTGACCGTGCGCAGCGTGCGGGCGATCTCACGCTCGTCACGCGAACGAGATGACTCGGCCATGTGCACCCTCTCGCCGGTAGGACCGCGAGCAGCCGGATGTTCAGCGCATGATTACATCACAAAGTACGAACCATTCACAAGTTGTGATAATATGGGATGTCCCCCGCGCCCGCAGAGCGACGCTGTCGCTCGGCTCGAGCTTCACCACCCCCGGCGCTCCTTGCGGGACACACGTACGGTGCACGAGATGAGGCGGTACCGATGGCACATTCGTTCAGGCGCATGCAGACTGCACAGTCACAGGCCGACCAGCCGGTCGTCGTGTATGACGATGGTGGCAGCGGGATCGAGGCTGCGTGTACCAAGCGGTTCGCCGCGTACGGATGCACCATCTCCTGTGACGCGACGCATACCGTCTGGGTCAAGCGTGCCGATGGCACCAAGTCCGTCGGGCTGCAGCGATGGATGGCCGAGCGCAACTCCATGGACGACCTTCTCGACAACATCGCCGTCCGCCTCGGTCTCGAGAAGGAACGTGCACTTCACTAGTCGAGGCCGGGCCTAGTTCGCTGACCGCGGGAGCGTAAGGGAGAACGTCGAACCCTTCCCGGGTTCGCTCGTAACATGGATCTCTCCACCGAGCAGCCGCGCGAGCTCCCGCGAGATCGTCAGCCCCAGCCCGGTCCCTTCATGTTCGAGGCCCGAGTCGACGTCCACCTGGCTGAACGGCTCGAATATCAGCGGAATCTGTGAGAGCCGCACGCCCCGCCCGGTGTCCGAGACCGCGAAGCGCACGACACCAACCTCAGCGGTCAGGCACAACTCGATGTGGCCCTCGCCGGTGAACTTGACGGCATTGCCGCCCAGATTCAGCAGGATTCGCTTCACCTTCATCCGATCGGACTCTATCCGCACCTCCGACTCCGGCGTCGCTACGCGAAGATCGAGCCCCGCATCCCCTGCGAGCGGCCGTAAGAAGTCGGCTACCTCCTCCAGCAGTTCGCCTGCAGAGAAGTCCTGACGATCCACGGGTGCACGGCCTACCTGAGCGCGCGTGAGATCGAGCAGGTCGTTGATGATGGCGAGCAGGTGCCGTCCGGCTGAGTTGATCATCCCGACCTCGACCCCCTGCTCCTCGGTCAGCGGACCTGCAACGCCCTGTCTGAGTATCGCCGAGAAGCCGATGATCGAGTTCAGCGGAGTGCGAAGTTCGTGGCTGAGACGGGTGAAGAGCTCCACCTTTGCATCCGTCGTGCGCTTCAGCTCAACGTTGGCCGCCTCCAGGTCGCGCGTGCGCGCGCTGACCAACTCTTCGAGGTGCTCCCTGTGCTGCTCGAGCTCGGCCGCCGAGCGCTTCGCCTCGGTGATGTCGCGCACGAAGACCACTGCGCCAGGCTTGCGCCCGTACATGATCGGCGCGCCACTCGTCTCCACATCGATCTCGCTGCCATCCATTCGCAGATGTACCATCTCCTGTGGTGGCTGCGACCGATGATCCTCGTTCAACGCTTCGATGCGTGCCCTCGCCAACTCGCGCATGTCCACCCGAATCCGGTCCAAGACGGGCTGCCCGATAAGTTCATCCGCGGTCGTCGCGCCGTACAGACCGACCGCCGCCTCGTTCAAGTAGGCGAAGCGATGCTCCGTCTGCACGAAGATCGCCTCCGGTGCGGTGTCCACCAGTGCTCGGAAACGGTGCTCACTTTCGTGCAGCGCCCGCTCGGCATCTCGGCGAAGCGTCACGTCCGTGAAGATCGACATGTTGTACGTGTCCCCGCCGAGGACCACCGGAGTGGTCGCAACCGATACCCATCGCGTACCGCCGTCCTTACGGACGATCTCAGTCTCCAGATACGGGAGGCCGCCATCGAGCGCATCGGCGGCCAGACGGATCGCCTCGGCCCGTCGCTCGGGCGTGGGGAAGACGAGCTCGAACCAGCTCTCGCGCTCGACTTCCTCTTTTGTATAGCCGCTGATGTCCTCCATCGCCCGGTTGTACACAAGTAGCCGACCGTCCGGGTGTCCCACTGAGACGCCCTGGTCCGTCTGTTCGATGAGCGTACGGAACCGCGCTTCACTCTCCGCGAGGCGTTCCTGCGTGCGCAGCCTTTCCAGGGTGACGAAGCACAGGTTGGCGAACGATTCCACCACGCCGCACGGCATCTCGGCATCCAGCTCGCGGGTCAACACGTGTACCCCCGCGTGGGCGAGGCCCGAGTCCGCAACGCCGATGGTCCACAGTTCCACGGTGCCGAGCATCCGCTCCAGTGCTCTGGCTACCGCCTGCGGGACTTGCTCGCGTGCCAGTTCCGATAGCCCTCCTTCGATGCGCTCCATCCTGCCGGCTTCAAGGATCCGTCGATACGCCTTGGTCACCGGGTACCTTTGATCATGGATCGCCCAGCCAATGAGCTGCTCTGCCTTGTGGACCAGATTCGCATCCACACCGACGACATCCCGCGTGACGAGGGCACCATCCGATGGATCCACCTCGTTGATGATCACGACCGCCTCGGGAAACTCGGCGGCGAAGAAGTCACGGACGACCGCGAAGACAGAGTCTCTGTCTGGTGCCCGCAACAGTCGTGCACTTGCAACCGCGAGCAGCTCGGCCTCGATGACGCGCCGCTCCATGGCCTCGGCTGCCCGCAGCGTCCTGCTGACGTCGGCGATGATTCCAAGGATGCGCGTTGGCTCACCCGCAGCGTTCCGGTCGCTTACGACACCGAGCAGCTGGTACCAGCGATGACGTCCGTCGGGGTGATGCCACCGAAAGTGATGACCCGACTCGTCCGTGTGCTCCGAGGCGAGCGCGGCTAGATGTGCATCGAAGGCCGTGCGGTCTTCCGGATGGATTCCGGCGCGCCACTCCGCTGACGGCATCGACGCAGGTCCATCGCCGAGACCCATCAGCCGCGCGGCTTCCGCCGACAGGCTCATAGTGTCCGATGCGATGTCCAGGTCCCACGTGCCCTCCTCGGCTGCAGCCATCGCGAGGCGGAGACGACTCGATTCATCAACCAGCGCTGCCCGAACCTGTTCGCGCTCCAGCTGCTCGATCATCATTCGGGCCGCGAAGGCGGTCGCAAACGGGAACAGCGTCAAGAGCAATGGACCGACCTCACGAACCACCCTGGCGCCCATGTCGGCCGGCAGTAGGAGATACTGGACTCCGAGCATCGCGATATGCACGACAAGGCCGAACGCAACGAGTTCGACCGTGCGAAGCGATGCCAGACGACCGCGGCTGAGCCGGTGCATCCCCACCCCGAGGACACCGGACGTCACGACCGTCATCACGCCCGCGAACGCCCCCGGACCCCCCAGGAAGATGCGGTAGCCGACCGTGATCGCTCCCGCCACCAGTGCCACGGGTGCACCCCCGAAGAGACCGGCAAGGCTCATGACGATCGACCGGCCGTCGTAGAACACGCCCGGCGAGAAGCTGAAGGGTGTGAGCATGCCGACCACAGCGACGGCGCCATAGACGACACCGGAGGCGATGACACTGAGACGCGGGTGGGCGATCAGAATCCGCGCGAGGTACCGCAGTGCGGTGGCCAGCAACACCACGAGGGCGACGTTCTGTATGAGCGTTAGAAACACTCAGCTCACCTTCTCGGCGTTGCACTCCGGTCGTTGGCTCTCGAATCATGATAGCCTGAGTCCCGTCAGCGAGAGGAGCAGGCGATGTCACGCATCCTGGTGGTCGACGATGCGGCGGAGGCCCGTCATCTGCTCCGCACGATTCTGAGGCACGCCGGTCATGAGATCGCCGAGGCCTCAAATGGCAGCGAGGCCCTGCAAGCGATACACGACGGATCCTTCGACCTCGTGATCTCCGACGGTCTGATGCCGGTGATGGATGGGTTTCGCTTGTGCATCGAGCTGCGACGCGACCCGAGCACGAGCATGCTGCCGTTCATCCTCTACACCGCGACCTTCACCGACCCCGACGACGCACAGCTTGCATCCACGATGGGGGCGGACGCGTACCTGCTCAAGCCGATGGATCCGGCGGACATCCTCCAGGCGGTCAACGAGGTACTCGATCGCCAGGGACCCGGCCGACATGACGTTCTGCCGGATGATCGTCTGGTGGAGGTCTTCGAGTCCTACAGCGATCGCATGGAGCAGAAGCTCGACAAGAAGGTGGCAGACCTCGCAGCCACACGCGCGCTGCGAGACTCATACCATGCGCTGCTCGACACCCTACCGGTGCACGTCCTTACCCTCGACCACGAGGGCCACATCGACTTCGTCAACACTGCCACGCGAGCGTTCATCGGGTCGACGGATACTGCGGACATACTCGACGCCTTGCACCCGAAGGACCGAGACTCGGCTCTGGCCTTCGTCGAGTCGTTGCTGAACGACCCGCGGCCGGCTCGCAGCTCGATGAGTGTCCGGCGCCACGATGGCGCATATGCCCTGTTCGAGGTGACCGCGCGCGCCTACAACAGCCCGGGAGGCGAACCTCTCGGATTCGTGCTCGCTGGCGAGGATATCACCCGCGGCGAGCAGCAAAGAGAGCTTCTGCTGCATGCCGCCGACTACGATCCACTCACTGACCTTCCCACGCGCCACGTCTTCGATCGTCGGTTCGACGAGATCCTCCGTAACGTCGGCAAGGGCGCCCGGTGTGCGCTGCTCTTCATCGACTGCGACGATCTGAAGGGCGTGAACGATCGATACGGCTTCGACGTGGGTGACGTGACGTTGGCGAACCTCGCCCGTGTGATCGTCGAGTCTGGGCGCCCGGGAGACCTTGTAGCGCGACTCTGTGCAACTGAGTTCGTCGTGTTGGCTGAGGACTTCGGCTGGAACGAGGCGGGTGAGCTCTCCAACACGATTCGCGCAGCAGTCGCGCAGGGAGCTTTGGTACCCGCGGCGCCGGAGATGCGTCTCGGGGTGAACATCAGCATCAACGTCATCCCGGAGGTTGAGCCGCCCGGAGCCGATAGAGTGCGCGGTCAGCTAACAGCGGCGCCGGCTGACGCGGAGTCCCGTCTGTTGATGGCGCTTCAGGGTCGGCCGGCGATGTCGTTTGACCCCATCTACTCCCTGGAGGACCGGCGCCTGGTCCGCTGCTCCGTGCGGTATGCCTTCGCGGTCGACGAGCGACTGGTCACTGGAGACGAACTCGCACTGGGCATCGCGAAGCATGGTGTCGCTCGCCGCATTGCTGCCCGCGTTGTGGAACTCGCCCTGGAGCACACACGGAGGACCGGCATCCCCTGCTCGGTCCCCCTCACGCTCGCGAACGTGCTCGACCCCACGCTGTTCGAACGCGCCGAACTTGCCGCCGCGCGAGAACCGGTGGACCTGAACCGCCTGCTGTTCGAGATCTCCGACTGCGACGCCGGCGGCATCCAACCGCCGATGAGCTGGCTCGCTGCTGCTCGACGCTCCCCGATCAAGCTGGTTCACGTGTGTGATGACCTCTCCAGTCTGATAGCGGAGCACACCGCGGCTCTCGGGGCGGACGAGGTCGTAGTGCGCCTGGCGGAAGTGATCGATCGAGATGGCCAGGTCTATCCGGGCGCGTTGCCGGTGATCGCGGCATTGCGCGAGTCGAACGTCATCGTCACGGTCACCGGCGTTGACGATCCGGCATCACTCGAGGCCCTGAGGTCGATCGGCGTGGCCCAGGCTGCGGGCGACGCGCTCTCACCGGTCGTCCCGCACCTCGATCAGGCTCCACGTACGCTTCCGGGGAAGGACTAGATACGCATGCAGCCCACACGCGTTCTGCTCATCGGCCGCAAGACCATGTGCATGGAGGGCCTTGCCGCGATACTCAACACCGACCCTGAGATCGACCTGGTCGGAAGAGCGGCCGAGTGGCAGGAGGGTGTGGCTCGTGCGGAGGCGCTCGCGCCGGAGATCGTCATCGTGGACATGGTGCACTGCGACGAGTGCGGGCCGTCCAACCCCTCGGCATGTGTGTCCGCATTCACCCAGTCCAAGGTGATTGTCGTGGGGCTGCCGGATGCGGACACCGGGATCGTCGACGCGTTCGAGGCGGGGGCACTGGGCTATCTGTCACTCCGCGGGCAGAGCGCTGAGGATATACGTCGCGTGGTGGCTACCGTGGCCTCAGGTGAAGCAGCACTGGACCCAAGGCTTTCTGCGAGTGTACTCGTCCGCATGCGTCGGCTCGCGCGTCAGTCTGACGGACGCATGTCGCGAGACGCCACACCGACCGACAGGGAGCATGAGGTTCTCTCTCTGCTGGTTGCAGGTCACTCGAACCGGCAGATCGCGCAGGCCCTGCAGGTATCGGAGAGCACAGTCAAGAATCACCTGCATACTGTGTACTCCAAGCTGGGAGTGGAATCCCGCGGCCAGGCGATCAGCGAGGCAATCCGGCGTGGTCTGGCGCAGCCTTAGGCGAACACTCCAGTGAGTACGCGGATCTCCCGCTCGTCCTCGAGCGCCTCACAGAGCACGCGCACCACCGCTTGATCGAATCGCGACGCCTCTTCATCGCGAAGGAGCTCCAGCGCCTCCTCCTGACTGAAGCAGGAACCGCCGGCGCTCCGGATGCCGCCGCATGCTCCACCGACCACATCGCAGACGCCGAGAATGCGTGCAGACAGTGGTATCTGCACCCCAGCATGGCCGCCCGGATAGCCGGAGCCATCCCAGCGCTCGTGATGTCCGAGAACAGCCAAGGCCGACTCGGCTGGTAGTCCAAGCATCTGGATCATACGGGCTCCATGCTCAGGATGTGTCTCCCACACCCGTCGCTCCTCGGTGGGAAGGTCCCACCGCGAGCCGAGATGCGGGAACGGCAGGCGAAGCATGCCCGCATCATGAAGCAGCGCCGCCAGGTGAAGACTCTCGAGTACCGCATCATCAAACTCGAGCCGCAGCCCCACCATGCGGCAGAGCCGCGCGACGGCGTGTGCGTGCCGTGAGTAACCGGGCTGACGATCGTCCACGAGGGTCACGATGAGTCGTATGTATGCAGCGGACATCGCTGCCTCCTGGGTGCGAGCGATCACCAGGCGTACACCTGGGCACCTGTGGCACCCTCCGGCATCTCCACCCTGTGCCCCAAGGTCGGTCCGCCGTTGACCGTCCACTGTTCTCCGTCCGGCAGATGGGCGGACGCCTCCCAAGGGATGTTGGATCGCACCGTCAGATGCCCGTCACCGAAAGCGACGCGGATTTCGGGCCGCACGACCGCGGTGACCTGAACAGAGCCCGCAGCTCCCCGCCCGACCTCCGTGGCAACGGCCGCATTTGGGAGCAGCGCGACCGCAAGACACAGAAGCGCCACGACGGGTAGTGCCTCCACTCGTCTTGATCTCCGTGCGCCCATGCCGGCCTCTCATCGCTGTCCGATCCTGTCTTAGGTAACGGACGGCGGTGGGGCTGAGCGCATAGGCCACTGTGGCAGACTCTCGGGGCACTGGAGACAACGCAACGGCCGGGGACGAACGGTCGATGACCCTGCACTCAAGGTACTAGTATCTTTGGCTACTCGCGTGCCCGTCTCGGCTACTTGGAAGCCTCAGTACCAGCCGCGTGCGGGACGGCCCGGTGAGTTGGGATCCTTACGGACTGCAGGGTCCCACACATTCTCGACGAGAATGAGGACGTCACCCTCGGGCAGCCGGTACACCGACACCGCGAGCACCATTGAGCCGCGCCGCGTAGGGATCACATCGGCATGCACGTGGTAGGGTTCACCGGTGGCGGCGACGCGTTCAATGGCAGGCACGATGGCAAGCTGCTCGGCCAGCGGAACGGCGCGTTCCACCGCCTCACCCACGATGACCCTCGTACCGACCGAGGCAGCCTCTGCGGCCGCTTCGTTGACCCAAAGGACCGTCATCGCGCCCGGATCGATCACGAACGCCTTCGCCCTGACCGGCGTGTCACGTTCTTCACCCGCAACCATCGGCTCACCGCCTCTCCGGGCAACGGTATCACGATGAGGGGTGGGCCCGAGTGCGCGGAACCGTAGGCGGGCGCAGCCAGGACGCAACGGTAGGCCGGGCGATGGAAAGCGCCCGGCCTACCGTTGCGCGACTGATGCATGCTTACCGAAGAGCCTGCTCAACATCAGTGCGAACGGCTGTGGTGACGACCCCGGTTCCACCGAGGTAGCGCACCTCAGCGATCGCCGCCTTGTTAGCCACGAGTACGGTCCTCACGTTCGCATCCAGACTAGTTGAAGGCGTGAGCACCATTACGCTCCCGCTCACCCCTTGGAGTACGCCACCCGCAAGCGCGTCTGGGAAGTCCTGACCGGTCGCTACGCCAACACGGTTCCAGGAGAGCCCAGCGGTGCTCACCCCATAGGAGGCGACGTTGACCGCTGTCTGATACCGATTATCGCCCGCGATCCGTGAAGCAGCGCCTAGTGTGGTCCTCATCCGAGACTCCACTGCGGTGCTGACAGCCGCCGTACCTCCAAGCACCACCGCATTGGTGACGCCAGCGGATTTCATACGTGTTGCGAGGGCCGAGTTGTCACCCGCAGCGGGGTCTATGAGGTAGATCGGCCAACCCTTGGCCGCTGCCAGGGGTGAAGCACCGAGTGCATCCGGGAAGTTCTGCCCCGTCGAAACGAACGCTCGGCCGGAGTACGTCGACCTGGCCTTCATCTCCGCTATCGTGCGCGCAGCGATCTTCTCGCTCGTCTCGTAGCGGTTCGCTCCAGCAATACGCTCTACTGAAACGCCACTGAGAGCATCAAGCGCCGCATGGACGTCATTCGATACAGCGCCGGTTCCGCCCAGGATGATGACCTTGGTAGCATTCAGGCGATCGATCTCCGCGGCCACAGCAGGCGAGAGCGAGTTCGGGGCCACCAGCAGGATGGGGCCGCGCATCGCACCAGCGAGGGCCGATCCGCCGAGAGCATCCGGCCAGTTGAACGCGGTCGCAATCACAACGGTTGACGCACCTGATGGGAAAGCCTTCTTTGACGCTTCGATTGCCGTGGTGATCCGATCGGTCCCTGCGATCTGGGTGACAGTGAGCCCCAGAGCCTCGAAGCTAGCCGTCAGTGTCTTATCCGCGCGGATATTGGTGTCCGTGCGAGTGGCCGCGGTGGAGCCGTCAGACCACTTGACGAATCTGAATCCCGTGTTGGGCTTGGCCGTGACGGCAGTACCGCTGCCGCCGGACAGGATGCTCTGGGTAGTGGTTCCTACGATGGTACCGCCTGTGCCCGCGATGTACTTGAGGTTGAAGTACGGCGTCAGCCGGATCGCATCGAAGGCGATCTCCTTCCCTGCTCCGTCCCCGGTCACATCATCCAGCTCGACCCACGCTGACCCCAGTGCAAAGGAGTAGCTGCCGAGGTTCGCCCACTGGTTGGACAGCACGAGCTGATTGACCGACTTGTGCACGAGGCCGCTTGCAGTGTTGATGTGGTAGTCGGCTGAGGTCGTGCCTGCATGCGTGGATGTGACGTATGCCTCTGCCTTGTACTTGCGCGCGCCGTTGATCCTGGAAAGATCGAACGTCCAGCGGGCGTAGTTGTCACGGGTGCCGCTCCCGCTGTACGTCCATATGCCGGTCCCATAGAGGCCGCCGCC
>JAFGAG010000008.1 GCA_016933785.1 Coriobacteriia bacterium
CAGGACTCACCGCTCATGCTGCCGGTGTTCGCGGTCGCGGCGATCGCCCTTACGGGCGGTTCTGTGCTTGCGTTCTACGCACGCAGCTCGTCCCGCGCCCCGCTACCCGATACCACCAACGACGATTAGAACTCGCGCAGCAGTGCCGTCACGAACCCGGCCGCAGCCTCGGCTGTCTGCTCGGAGACCCCCTCGACGGTGTCGGTGTGCCAGTGCCAGTCGGGCAGGCGCCCGTTGATGTCGAAGCCGACGATGCTCATCACGCGGAACTTGCGGGCGAGTGCGGGAGTGGCATCCGTGAGCACTCCCGCCAGACGCCGCCCCTTGACCGACAGTGTGTTCTCGCGGGCCGTTCGCTTGGCCTGTGCGGTGAGCCTGCGATCGGCGCGGTAGCGCCGTACGAGGCCCTCCTCGGTCACGAAGGAGACCGTCCCAGCGCCGACCCCGTCGATGTTGATGATGAACGCGTCGCGCAGATCGTCGCCGTACGCATCGAGCAGGGCGCGCATCCCCCAACCACCCGACTCCTGGGCACCGGTCGCGACGAACCACACTTCCTTCTCGGAAAGCGCGCGGTCCACGCCTTCGGTGACACGCCTGCGGATCCGGGCTGCCTCGTCGGCGCTCACGATCTCCAACGGCACGTCGCCGCCCGCGTTGCCCGCCTTGAAACCGAACTCGTCCTCTTCATCCGAGTCGAGGTTGTCCCAGCTCCCGATGTCCTTGCCGGCCTTGCGCACGTCGAAGCCGGCGCCCACGCCGAGCCACTCCCTGATTCCGCGCGCTCCCTCGCGACCGGCCGTGCGGTCAGCGGCCGGCTCCGCGCGCTCCGACCGCGACTCTGGCGGTCGAGGCACTGGTGGAGCTTCGTCGGCACCACCGAAGTCGAGGCGCTCCTGGCTCTCGTCGTCCTCGGGTTCGTTCCATGACGCAGACGCAGCGGAGCGGTAGGTGCCCTCGGCGCGCCAGTCGTCGCGTCCGGATGAGGTACCGTCCGGCTCATCCTCGAACGCGATCGCGGGGGGCGGGGTGGGCGTGCGCTCCGGTACGGGTCGGGCCGTCTCGATCGGGCCCGTCTCCCAGTCGACATCGCCGAGACCGTCGAATGTAAGGCCGCCGGCGTCCTCAGGCACCGGTGCGACCTGCTCTGCGGGGAGCTCCCCGGCCGCACGGTATTCGAGGAGCACGTCCTCAGGTACCACCTCGGCCGCGTACGCCTCCTCGGCGCTGCGCCGGACCGGAGCTCGCCGCGGGTGCGTTTGCTCGCTCTCCGGGACGATGGCATCCATGACGCTGAGCATGACGGCAACACCGGAGGCGTTGTCGTTGGCGCCGTCGACTGCATGCGCGAGCAGCTCACGATGCAACGCGAAGACGAGCGGGAGAAGGAGCGGCACTGCGACAGCCACGGCCACGTACCCGGTCCACGGCTTGAGGGCCGCGGTGAACGGCAGCGCGCCGAACGCCACGATCACGGCGACGGCCACCGAGAGCCACAGGGTGAGAGTGACGATGAGCGCCCGATGCTTGACGAGGCCGGGGCTATAGGCGAGCGACGCCTTGGCCGAGTCGTAGTGCGCGACGATGACGACGCACTTCAGGCGCTCGCCACGACGCACCCTCGGCACGTGACGGGCGATGATGTTCTGGCTCGGACCCTTGGGCAGGAGGCGTGCGAGGCTGAACCGCGTGTCGAGTTCGAGCCAGAGGAGCACCGCCCCAACGAGTGCTGCAAGAAGCCCCGGCAGGCTCCACCACATCGACAGCACCGCGCCGCCAATAGTCAGCAGATGGATGATGACGAACGGCCACCCGCCGGTCCTGGGCGAGTCGAACTCCTGCCGTTCGACGTCCAGCCCGCGCGCCGTGAAGACGTCCTCGATGTAGTCGGCCGCCTGCGCCTCGGCGTCGGTGGTGGCAGGACGCGGGCCGATGACGTCGGCGAGCTGATGGACGTGCTCCATGACCTGGGACATCGTGCCTCCCGCGCTCGATGTGACGCGGGCGCCGGGCTCGGGCGCCTCCAGGCCATGATACCCCAGCCGCAGGTCACTCCGTCACGTCGTCACTGCCCCATCGCAGGTGCCCCGTCCTGATGACAGTCGAAACACTCGCTCATCCGATAGGCGGCGTGCTCCGCCACCACCTGTGGGTCGTCGCTATGGCAGACACAGCCCGGTATCTCGATGGCGAGCGGCCCCGCGCCCGCCGCTGAGGGCGCGGCGGTGGACGCGGGACTGGCCTCGGGCAGCGCCACGCCGGGTGAGGGCGCTGGCGGCGCGACCGGCGTGCCGATCGCGAACACGGTCACGGCGACGGCCGCCAGTACGAAGAGTGTGACGCCGAGCCCGACGCCCACACGCGTGAGGGTCTTCATCGCTACGCCGCGCTCTACCCGTGGATCAGCGTGGGCAGGCAGCGCGTGCAGACCCACTCGCTGCGACCCTCCTGGCGCACGGGCAGCAGCGGCACGTGGTCTTCGTCGGCTCCGCACCGGAAGCACACCTGCGGGATGTAGTTCTGCTGCTTCTCGGCGACGATGGCCTCGGCCGCGTCATGGTCGAACGGCACGGCTTCCCGGTACTCCAGCGTGAGCGCGCCGGTGGGGCAGACGCCGAGGCAGAAGCCGGCCCCGTCGCAGAGTTCCTCGCGGATGACCTTTGCCTTGCCATCGACCATGACGATCGCGCCCTCGGCGCACGGGCTGACACACAGGCCGCAGCCGGTGCAGAGATCCTCGTCGGTGCGGACGATCTGGCGGATGGTGGTGGTAGACATGGGATTCCTCTCTCGTGCGAGCCGCGTTTGCGGCTTGCGTGTCTCTCGGGCGCCAGCGTGGCGCTACCCGTCTGTTCCATTCTCAGAAGACGCCGAATCGGCGCGCATCCGCGCCTCGTGCTCCTTGCGAGCGGCGCGTCCGACCAGCGCATGCCTGATACCGGCGATCGCGTACCCGTGGAGCGCCGAGCGTGGCCCGCTGTACCGCATCATCTGGCGCTGCCACGCGGCTTCTTCCGCCGAGTAGCAGTGCGAGTCGCAGTACGAGCAGAACGGCTTCGGGTCCTTCGGGCAGTACGCGAGACGCTTCTCCCCGTAGCGCAGGTGCCCGGCGCACTCGGCACAGAGCACGAGTTGCCTGCGGCCGTACACGCCGAGCGTGGCAGCGTCGCTTTCGAGTGGCTGCCGCACACGGTCCCGGTGGTGAGCGTTGCAGTAGATGCGCGTGAAGTCGCCGAGCGTCTTGGTGTCGCTTTGCACCTCGGGGTCACTCATGCGTTCGGCGAACCGCTCGTTCACGTGCAGTCGGGCTCCGTTCGGGCTGTGGTAGTGCGTCCTGCGGCGCAGCGTACCGCGCCGGGACCGGCCACGTCCTTGACGTGCGTCAAGCGGAACGCGAACGTTGAGCGCACAGGAGGGAGCGTCTGTGACACCGACCCAGAGACCCGACGTGCTGGCCGCACTCCGCGCGTGCCGGCTCTGGCGCACCGCAGGTGATCGCGCGGTCACACGACTCGCCGCCGCCGCGACCGTCCAGGAGGCATCGCGCGGCACCGTGCTCGCCGCGGAGGGAGATCCGGCCGAGCGCTTCGGCGTGGTGGTGACGGGCCGCGTAAGGGTCTACCACCTCACCGCCGACGGGCGCACGGTGCTGCTGGAGACTATGGAGAGCGGCGACGCGTTCGCGGCAGCGGCCTCTCTCGCCGGTGGGCGCAATCCCGCGTACGTGGACGCCGCCACGCCGGTGAGCGTCGCGTGGCTCGACCGGGAGACGCTCTTCGCGGTGCTCGCCGACGATCCCGGCGTCGCGCGCGCGCTCGTGGCGGATCTCGCCGGGCAGGTGGTGAGCCTCACCGGTGTGGTGCAGACGCTATCACTCGACGTCCCGGGCCGGCTCGCGCGCTACCTCTTTCAGCGCTCGCTCGCAGCGGGAAGCGCCACGTCCGAGGGGCTGCTCGTGCCGCTCGGCATCCCGAAGTCCGAGCTCGCCTCGGCTCTCGGCACCGTTCCCGAGACGCTCTCGCGTGCGTTCGCCCGCCTGCGCGACGCGGGGGTGCTCGAGGTGCGTGGAGCCGACGTCCTCGTCTTCGACGTGGGCGCGCTCGCGCGCATGGGCAGCGGCTATGCCGACTGACGTCCGCTCTCGAGGCGCTCCTTGACCGCACGGGCGCCCTTCTCGAGCGTCCCCGCCATCAGGAAGCCCGCGAGCAACACAGCACTCGCCACCATCTCAGCCGGGTAGAGGCCGACCGTCTGACCTGCGCGCGCCATCGAGCCGGCGCCCGCGATGATGAGCGTGCCGATGATGATGAGCACGTTGGCCCAGACGCGATAGCGGTACTCGCGCTTCGGCCAGAAGCGGATGATCGAGTACGCCGAGCCACCGAGCAAGAGCAGCGTGCCCGTGATGTTGAAGGGTAGCGACATCACGCGCGGGAACGAACCGCCGCTGCCGAGCGCGGTGCCGCCCACGGTGATGCCCGGCACGAGCTGCGAGGTGATGAGCTCTGTGGTGAAGGTGCCGTAGAAGAAGATCGCGAGACAGACGAGGATGAACGCCAGGTACGCGTGCCCGATCGCGCGCCGCTTGATCACCAGATAGAGCGTGCCGAGGCCGAGGAAGCCCACGAGGGACGCGGCGAGCACGATGTAGATGCGATACACGGTGGGATTCCAGGCCCCCGAGTACTCCGAGTACGCCTCCATGACCGCGGCGACTGCGTAGAACCCGAACCCGGCCGCCCACGCGAGCTGGTGCGGCTTGCGTCGCCGCGCCCACTGTGCGAGCAGCAGTCCCACGTACGCGAAGCCTATGAGTCCGGTGACAAGCGGCCACCACCAGCTCGACCAGAATGCGTCTGTCATGTGCGGTCCTCTCTCGTGCTCTGCGGGCTCAGACAGGCACCGACGGTGCCGCCTGGCTCGCTCCAGGTCGACGTGCGGTCATCGGGGTTACTCGGTCTGCTGCTCACGCAGTTCCGCCACGCGATCGCCGGCCTGCCGCGCGCGCTCCCGAGCATCGAAATACGCCTCACGGGCCCCGGCAGTCAGCGTCTCATACGCATCGGCGATCGGATCGCGAATCGAAGCCGGGAGAGCCTTCGCCATCGCCACGATCTCCGCGTCCTTCTTGTTGTATGCGTCAAGTCGGCGGTTTGACTCCTCGATCTTGCCTGCCAACCACAGCGCGTCGATCTCCTTCGAGTCGGCAGCAAGCGCGATCTTGGCGTCGATGTACTCCTCGAACGCCGAGAAGTCGGCTTCGGGGAAGGCGGCGGTGGCGGTCTCGATTTGGGAGCGTGCGGCACGGAGCCGCTTCTCGGCTTCCGTCGAGTTGACGGTCGACTGCTTCACACCGGCCTCGGTGTGCTTGTTGAACTCCGCGACCGCCTTAGTGATGTACTCCTCGGCGGCCTTGATCTCCTCGAGCGCGCTGTCCGCAGGTGCTATCGCGGATGCCGCCTTGCGGTCCGCCTCGAGGATCACGGGCGCTTCGGCCATCATGTCGGCGCGGGCCACCGCACTCTCCCTGAGCGCCTCGGCGAGCGCGAGGGACTCTTCGGGAAGGTCGGAGGCGGCCTCGTCGAGGATGGCGGCGGCGGCGAGCGCGTCGGCCTTCACGGTCTCGGCGACAGCGAGAGCATCGGCGGCCTGTGTGGCGATCTCCGAAGAGATCTCGGTCTGGACCGCTTCGTCTACGGTGAGCAGCCCCTCCTCTGCTTTCTCGAGCAGTGCCGATGCCGCATCGACCCGTGCCTGCGCACGCCGCACGCGGTCGAACTCGCGCGCCACCGAGACGCCTGCGACCGCAAGCGCCGCAAGCACGAGTGCGACGATGATCCACACCCACCACCTACGGCGGCGAGCGTGTCGCGACGCGCGGCTCGGTGTCAGCTCATCAGGAACCTGCGCCTCTGCTGTTGGAGCTGTGCGGTCGTCCATGTGTTCCTCCTTGGCACTGTTGTAGCCCGAGTGGGCCGAGGGGGCAACCTTCCGGCTCGCCGGAACGGGTGCTGCACGACGGTGCGTCACGACCGGCGCAGACGCTCTGCGACCGGTCGTCAGGTGGTGGCTCTTTGGCACATGCGTTGCTAAAATCGCATCGGGGCAGTGCGACCCGCCCTCTCCTCCCCCCTCAGGGGCGGGGACTCGCCGCCCACGTGAACGAGGCGCGCCTCCCCCCGCGCGCCTCGTTTCTTTTTTGACGTGGGAGTCCGGCCGCACTGCCCCACCCTCCCACCCTCGTAAGACGGGTAGAATCGCAGCAGAAGCCGACCACGGAGATGCACATGGCCGACGCGACCGAGCGACTCGTCAATCTGGCGTTGTACCTGGCGTCCACACCCGCGCCGGTCACAGCACTCGAATGCCGCATGGCGGGGCTCGGTTACCCCGAGCGACAGGACGACGCGGCCTTCCTCAGGATGTTCGAGCGCGACAAGGACGCGCTCAGGGCCGCCGGACTCGTCATCGAGGTGGTTACGAGCGAGGAGGCTGAAGCCTACCGGGTCGATGCGGCCGCTACCTTTGCGCGTCCCGTCGATCTCGAACCCGGGGACCTCGCCGCGCTCCGTGCGGTCGCCTCCGCGTTCGCCGACGATCCGGGTTTCCCGTTCCGCGACGACCTCGCACTCGCGCTCGGCAAGCTCGGCTCGGCAGGTCACGCGGGGCCGCTGGCAACGAGCGAACTCTCCGCGATCGAACCCGATGTGCAGGGCCCACTGGCGCGGACGATCGCCGAGGCGGTGCAGACCCACAAGTCCCTCACATTCGGCTACACCAACGCGCACGGTGAAGAGAAGCTGCACGCGGTCGACCCGTACGGGGTCTTCTTCCGCGAGGGGGTCTGGTATCTGACCGGTCGTGACCGCGATGCCGATGCCGTGCGCACCTACGCCATCACGCGCATGCGCGATCTCGAGGTGAACGCGAGCCGCCCGCACACGCCCGATTTCGAGCGGCCGGGCGACTTCGACGTGCGGGCCCAGGAGCGGCTGCCCTTCCAGTACGGCGGACGTGCGGTGAGCGCGCAGGTCCGGTTCGAACCGGACGTCGCCTGGCGGGCCGAGCGCCTGACGCGCGGGCAGGGCACGCTGGAGACGCTCGGTGACGGCTCGGTGCTCTGGACCGTTGAGGCAGCGAATCTCACCGCCCTCGCGTCGTGGATCGTCGGGGAGGGACCGGCACTACATGCGGTCGGTCCGCCCGAGTTGCTCGAGGCGCTTGTCTCGGGCTTGAAACGAGTGGTGGCAGCTCATGGCTAAGGGCCCCGACACCGCGACGCGCGCCCGTCGTCTGCTTGCGCTCCTGCCACTGCTGAAGCGGGGAGAGACCATCGCAATCGCCGAGCTCGCCGCAGCTGTGGGGTGCTCGCCCGCCGAGGCCGCTGCCGACCTCGCTGCGCTCACGATGTGCGGCGTTCCGCCGTTCACGCCGGTCGATATGATCGAGCTCGACATACAGGGCGATCACGTCACGGTCTACATCGACCCTCCCGGCCTCGACCGTCCGCTGCGTCTCACCGTCGCCGAAGCGCGCGCCCTCGGGGCGGCACTCGATGCGGCCGGGTATGCGGCCGACAGCGCGCTCAGGCAGGCGCTAGCCTCGGTATCCGGCGGGGGCGCGTCGGCCGCCGAACTGGAGCGCACCGTCCGCGCAGGCGCGGCGCCGGGTGGGCTTGCCTCGCTCTATGCGACCCTCGCGATGGCCGCCGACGAGCACGAGAAGGCGCGCATCACGTACCTCACCGGCTCGAGCGGCCGGCTCTCGGAGCGCGTCGTCCACCCATGGGCGCTCGTCAACCGCTCGGGAACCTGGTACCTCGTTGCGTTTTGCGAGGGCGTGGGCGAGGAGCGGGTGTTCCGGCTCGACCGTATGCGCTCGGCCGAACGTCTGGGCGTGACGTTCCCACCGCCCGCCTCAGTGCCGCTCGCGGTCATCCCCCGCCCCGACGAGCTCCCTGTGGCTGAAGTCGTCTTCGCGCCGGACGCTTCCCTGGCGGAGGCCCGCACGTGGCCCGGCGCGACACTCGAGACACGCCCGGATGGCAGCACGCTCGTGCGCGTAGGCTACCAGACGGTCTCGTGGATCGCGCGTCGTACCGCCGCACGGCTCGGTGAGGCCGAAGTCACAGAGCCGGCCGAGGTGCGTGAAGCGGTCCACGCACTCGCTGCTGCGCTCCTCGCCGAGCGCCGCTAACCGCGCGGCGGATCTCTCGCACGGCTCCCGGACGGATCACCGCCGGAAGCGCGCGCTGACCGCGTCGCCGATCTCGGCAGCCGGCAACCGCTCGACCTCGCGCACGGGGAGCGCCTCGAGGAAGCGCGCCGCGTACGCCTTGGGTCCGGTGAGACGCGCGTCGGCAAGCACGAGACAGCCCTCGTCGGTGGCCGACCGTATGAGCCGTCCGGCCGCCTGCTTGAGCTCGAGGACCGCCGAGGGCAGGTAGTAGTGCTCCCACCACCGCGCGTCGCGCTCGCGACGCTCCTCAAGCACGGGGTCGTTGACCGGCCCGAAGGGGAGGCGCGGCACCACCACACACCGGAGTGTGTCCCCGCGCGCGTCGAACCCTTCCCAGAATGATTTCGTTGCCAGGAGCGACATGCGCTCGTCGGCGATGAACTCGTCGGCGATACGCTTCCGCGACACGCCGCGGCTCTGGATGAGTAGTGGCAGCCCCTCGCGCGTGAGGGGTCCTGCGAGCCGACGGTAGACCTCATCCATGTCGCGCCGGCTCGTGAAGAGCGTGAGCACCGAGCCGCCCATCGCCACATGAACGTCGGCGAGCATGGCCGAAAGCGCCTCGATGTAGGCGTCGTAGCCGGATGAGGAGGGCTGGCACGGCTCGGGAAGATCAGTGGGCACGAACACCGCCATCTGACGCTCGAAGTCGTAGCTGCTGTCCAGCCGCAGCGTGTGGAATCCTTCAGGGCCGAGCCGGTCGAGGCCCACGCCGCGGGCGAAATGCGAGAAGTCGCTTCCCGCGGCGACCGTCGCCGAGGTGTAGACCACCGAGTAGACCTTGGGGTAGAAGCTCTCGGCGAGCTGCTCG
>JAFGAG010000074.1 GCA_016933785.1 Coriobacteriia bacterium
ACCACCCAGGTAGCCGAGTCGAACCACAGCGTTTCAGCCATGGCCACACCCCTTCCCCATCTTCGATTACGCCCTTACCGGAGGCGGCACCCACAGAGAGTGGCGCAAGTACATCAGGACTGAAGAAGATGAACTGTGCAACTTTCTGAAATCGATAGTTTGTCGTAGAGTCGTACTAGTGCACGTAGATACGTTGTGATCTACCAGCAGTACAGAGGTCCGAGTATTCGAACTCTTGGAAATCGATAGAAAGTGCGGTGCCCACGATGATCGAGCCAGGGGTCGCCCCAACGCGACAGCAACTTCGAGAACTCCTGGCAGTGATGACGCCGGAAGACCTGCACAAGCTGCTGCGCTCGGCCAACGAGAACTACGCGTACGAGGAGGAGTTCGCGCGACGCACGGTGCCGTTGGACGCCCCGGCGCGGAGCGCCGCCTGGTCGTCCCTCGACTTCGCGCGGCGCGTCTGCGCGCATGAGGTCACACTCGGCACGGTGGAATCTCGCTGGTTCACGCCGACACCGCAGATCCTGCACTGGCTTCACCAGATCGACATGCTCGCCAGTGGTCGCATGGTGACCGCGCTCGAGCGGCTCGGTGATGAGCAGCAGCGGTTCGCCTCCCAGTCGCTCATGGACGAGGCTGTCGCGGTCTGCCTGACACCCGATGAGAGCAGGCACTACGAGGACGTCCGTAGCTTCCTGCGACAAGGGGTGGAACCACGCACCCGAACAGAGCGACTGGTGGTGAACTTCTACTCCACCATGCGGGAAGTGCCCAAACTCGCATCCTCGCCGCTCGATATGGACGCCGTCATGGAAGTGCAGCGCATGCTCGCGCTCGGACTGTGCGATGGGAGCGAGTGCACGGCGTTCCGGCGCAAGAACATACCCCGCAAGGCGACCGTCGACCGATGGCCTGGCGCATACACGCCCCCGCTTGCACGGGAGGTGGAACCTACGCTCGAGCGCACGATCGCAGCAGTGAACCGCCAGGACCCCTGGGCCCACCCGCTCATACACGGGTTCATGCTGTACTTCTCGGTACTCAACCTGCGCCCGTTCGAGATAGGCGACGTCGGCCTCGCCCGTGCGCTCTTCCAGATCCACATGCACCGGTCCGGCTATCCGGCGCTCCAGCTCATGCCCATCTCTCAGGTCCTACTGCACCGGTATGCGGAGTACGCACGCCTCTGGCCAGCGGACAACAACGGTGACCTCACAGGTTTCGTCACGTGGGCGGTCGAGAGCGTATGGCATGCTCTGGAGACGCTTGCCCGCAGTATCGATGCCCGTGTGACCGAGAACGAGCGGCTGCGAGCGCAACTCCGCTTCGACCCCACGCTGAACCACCGACAGCGCACCATCCTCGGCCGGGCGATACGCCTGCCCGGCGCGACGTTCTTCATCGACTACCACAAACGCTCCTACGACATCGCATACTCCACCGCGCGTGCCGATCTGATCGGCCTCGTAGACCGCGGGTACATGCGTGTGCGCCGAGACGGCCATGCATACGTGTTCACTGCGGCACCGGGACTCCGGCGTCTGGTGACGGAGAAATCGGTGAAGCGACCGAGATGATCCCCGGCATGACGCCTTCGCATGAAGGCCGGAGCACTCCCCTTATCGTCCGAGCGCGACGTGGACGTCCGCCTCGACCGCGTCGGAGATGGCGCCCGTCCCGCCCATGAGGAACACGGTCGAGATGCTCGGAGCGTTGCTGACGAGTCGCTCCATAGCGTAGCTCGGCAGTGCTGTAGGGGTTGTGAGCAGCAGCACGCCATCACTGCGAGCGACCATCGGGCCGGCCGCCAGGGCGTCCGGAAAGTCCTGGCCAGTGGCGATGGCACAGGTCCTCCACTCGAGCCCATGCTCCACGCCCCACTGTGCGACGAGTGCCGCAGTCGCGTAACGGTTGATGCCGCCCAGCCTTGTGAGCATGGTGTCGCCGAATACCAGCTCGAGCGATTCCTCTACATCAACCGACACGACACCCTCGCCGCCGAGGATCACCGCCTCCTCTACCTCCGCGGGCAGGGAGTACCCCCCGGTGATCGGGTTCACGAGGATGATCGGCGCATACCAGGCCGCCGAGAGCGGCGATGCCGCCACCGCGTCGGGGTAGTCAGCGCCGGTGGCGAAGAACGCGAGCCCCTCGTACGACGTGCGCGAGAGTCCGATCGTCTCATCGGCCACGAGCCGTGCGGTCGCGTACCGGTCGCCACCGCCAAGGCGGACGACCTGGCTCGCCCCGAGGATTGATCCGAGTTCTGCTTGCACGGCCGCCGATACCGCCGCCGTCCCCCCGATCACGTACGCCCGTACCGCACCGAGGCGCTCAATCTCCGCGGCTACCGCATCGGGAAGCGCATCGTGGGGCGCGAGCATGATCGGTCCGTGCGCCGCGCCCGCGAGCGCACTGCCACCGAGCGCGTCCGGCCAGTTCTCACCGGTCGCCACGACAACGACAGGCGCCCCCGCGATGAAGCCGCGCTTTGATGCCTCGACAGCGGTCGCATACCTGTTGGCCCCCGCGATCCTCACCACTTCAGGTGAGGGCAGCGCCCGGTAGGACTGGATGTACGCGGAACCCCTGTACGTGCCCTCGAAGTAGTCGTCGTTGGGCGCGCCGACCACTGCGATACCGCCCGAGAGCGCCACCGACTCACCGAAGTGATCGCCTAACGCCCCGTCCGCCGCGGTCGAGCGATGCCGCTCGCTCCACGTCGAGCCAGCACCCGTGAACAGATACGCCGCGCCAGCACTCGATCCGGCAACCGTGTCGGCGAAGTGCGATCCCACGAGCGCGGTGCCGCCGCTGAGCGCCACCGAGTAGGCGAACTGGTCCTGAGCCGCACCGTCACCCGGAACGAGCTTCGCCGCCTGGGACCACTGGGACCCGCTCCCCGTGAAGACGTACGCGGCCCCGGCGTTCTCGCCTGCAGGCGTGTCGGCGTACGCGGCACCAACCAGCGCGGTACCACCATCAAGGGCGACCGATCCGCCGAAGATGTCGCCGGCTGCCGCACCATTCGGAGTCAGCTTGGCCTGCTCGGTCCACGTGGACCCGCTGCCGGTGAACACGTACGCCGACCCCGCGTCTGCACCGGCCGCCGTGTCGTCACCTGGTGCCGCGATGAGCGCGGTGGCGCCATCGAGAGCGACATGCGCCCCGAAGTAGTCCCCCGCCGCTCCCTCGGTCGCCTGAAGCTTCGCCCGCTGCGACCACGTGCCGCCACTGCGAGTGAACACGTACGCGGCCCCGGGGCCTGCGCTCTCGGTCGCTGCGCCGATGATAGCGACGTCCCCCTGCAGCGCCACCGACCCGCCGAAGCGATCGTAGGCGGCGGCGTCAGCGGCTGTCAGCACCGCCGACTGGTGCCATGCATCGTCGATCCGGGTGTACACGAAGACCGCACCCGCCCGGACGCCGGCCCGGTCGTCGGCCCACGATCCGATGAGCACCGTGTCGCCGAAGACTGCGATCGCACAGCCGAACTCGTTTGATGAGTCGGTACCAGATCCAAAGAGGTTCCCCCGGTACGACCAGGCGTCTCCGTTGCGGCGATACCAGTACGCCATGCCAGCGTCGGTGCCTGCGGTATCGTCCCCCGGAACGCCGACGAAGACCACATCGTCCCAGACCGCGGTAGCTGCGCCGAACCGGCTGTAAGATGAGGTGGGGGCGTTGACCTTGGATTGGGTCGCCCCCACGATGGGCTCGAGGGCTCCGGCGGGCACCTGCGCACCCACCTCCAGGAGCAGCACCATGGCTCCGACAAGAATGGATCGCCGCAGACGCACACGTCTCGTGATCATGCCCCTCGCCCCCGCGCATCCGGTCGTGCCGCGATACCCGCGCACACGTAGACACTTCTTACCACCGGAATGGCATTGAGCAGCGGCTGATCCGCGAACTTACGTGCCGGATGGGCGGCAGCCGTGCGGCCGTCAGTTCCCGATCGACCCTCGGCCGACGGAGAGCTTCTTCTGAAGACGGCGGGCGACGGTGGAGATCGCGAAGTTGATCGCGAAGTACGTCAGGGAGATGACCACGTAGATCGTGATGATCTGCGAGGGACGCCAGTACTTGCCCGCGAGAATCTGTCCCTTGAACATCAGCTCACCCGCACCGATGACCATGGCGAACGACGAGTCCTTGATGACCGTGACGAACTGCGAAACGATCGGCGGGATCATCTTGACCACGGCCGGCGGCAACACGATGTACCACATCGACTGCAGGAACGAGAATCCCTGCGAGCGCGCAGCCTCCCATTGGCCGGTGGGGACCGAGTTCAGACCGCCCCGGATCACCTCGGCGATGATCGCCGTGGTGTAGATGGTGAGGCCGATGACCGCCGCCCACTTGCCTGGGAGCCCCAGCACGAAGTAGCTCACCAGGATAAGCAGGATCTGCGGGAGGTTGCGGATGACCTCGATATACGTCGTGGCGATTTGGCTGATCACGGGGAGCCCCGAGTAGCGCATCGCGCCGATGATGGTCCCGAAGAGCGAGCTCAGCACGATGGAAATGGCGGCGATCTCGAGCGTGAGCATGAGGCCGTTGCCCAGGCCGATGTAGAGCACCGGGTCCTGGAGCATCTCCACGACAGGGTTGTTCACGAAGGCGTCCATCAGGCCACCTTCGATCGGGACTCGAGCCGGCGCGCAAGCCGCGCAAGCGGGAAGCACATCACGAAGTACAGCAGGCCGACCACGATGTAGGTGGGGCCGTAGTGGCCGTACCGACCGGCGAATGCGTCACCTGCGTACATGAGGTCGCCGCCGGCGATGACGGCGAGCACCGAGGTGTTCTTGATGAGGCTCACGGCCTGATTGGTGAGCGGCGGGAGGACCACCCGCATCGCCTGCGGGATGATGATGTAGCGCATCGCGCCGATGTAGCCGAAGCCCTGAGAGATCGCCGCCTCCAGCTGCCCCCGGCCGATCGACTGGATGCCCGCGCGCACGACCTCGGCGATGTATGCGCCGTGATACATGCCCACGCCGAGGATGCCGATCGTGATGACGGGGATGAACATCCCTGTGAACAGGATCGGGATCGCGTTGAAGATCATGAACACCTGGATCAGGAGCGGGGTGTTCTGATAGAACTCCACGTACGCCCGGGCGAGCGCCCGAGGAATCTTCCACTGCGAAGCCGACATGACACCGATGATCGTCCCCAGGGCCAGCGCAAGCGCCAGCCCCAGGGACGCCACCAGAAGGGTCACCAACGCGCCGTCCCAGAGCAGATCCATGCTGGCGAACAGCGCCTCCCAGCGCGGGACCGAGAACGGTCCCTGCTGCAGGAAGCCTATGCGCTCAAGGAGCTCTGTCATGCGCGTGTCAGGCGTGATCGCGGACGATCAGCCCAGGTTCCACTTCGCCAGAAGGTCGTCCATCTCGCCGCTCTCTTCCATGTCGGCGAGCATCTCGTTGATGAAGTCACGCAGCTCGTCGGTGCCGAGCTTCGTGGCAACGCCATAGTCCTGCGGCGAGAAGCCGTCCGGCAGGATGACCGAGTCGTCGGTCAGGTAGCCGGAGAGGATCGACTTGTCCACCGAGAAGGCGTCGACGCGACCCGACTCGAGGGCGGCGTTGATCTCCGGGTACGTGGCGAACTCCAGGAACGAGACCGTGATGCCGAGTGCGTCGGCCTCGACCTGCACCGCATCGCGCGAGGTCGCGCCCTGGGCGACACCGATGACCTTGCCATCGAGGTCGGCGAGGCTCTCGTAGCCGCCGGACTTCTTCACGAGCAGACCGACCTCGTCCTGATAGTACGGGTCGGAGAAGTTCCACTGCTCGAGGCGCTCGGGCTTGATCGTGAAGGTAGCGATGACCACGTCGAGCTGGCCGTTGTCGAGCAGCGGACCGCGAGTCTTGGCGGTGACTGCCTCGAAGACCACGTCGTCCTTCGAGAGGCCCATGCGCTCCGCAAGCGCGTAGGCGAGATCGATCTCCATGCCGGCGTACTCGCCGGTGGCCGCATCCTGCAGGCCGAAGTTGGGGACGTCTGCCTTGACGCCGACGCGCAGCTTGCCGGTGTCGGCGATCTCCTGGACGCCGGCGGGCAGTTCGGCCGCGGGCTCCTCGGTCGCCGGCTCCTCGGTCGGCTCCTCGGCGGGCTCCTCGGCGCCGCACCCTGCGAGCCCGAAGGCACCGAATGCGAGCACGAGCACGAGAAGCAGAGACAGTATCGCTGATCTCTTCATGCTTCCTCCTTCTCCCCGGACGCTGTCCGGGATGCGTGATGACGCGGTCGATGCTGACTGACACGGAGCCACGTGTGGCTCCGAACAACCCTGACTGGCGCTGGCTAGCGCAGGATCTTGCTGAGGAACAGCTTGGTGCGGTCGTTCTGCGGGTTCTCGAAGAAGTGCTCGGGCGTGCCGTCTTCGAGGATCATCCCGTCGTCCATGAAGATGACCCTGTCGGCGGCCTCCTTCGCAAATCCCATCTCGTGCGTGACGACGAGCATCGTGATCCCACTCTGGGCGAGGCCGATGATGACCTCGAGGACCTCCTGGATCATCTCGGGATCGAGCGCCGAGGTGGGCTCGTCGAAGAGCATGATCTTGGGGTGCATGTTGAGCGCCCTGGCGATGGCCACACGCTGCTGCTGCCCGCCCGAGAGCTGTGCGGGGTACTTGTCGGCCTTCTCGCTCAGTCCCACGCGCTCCAGATACCTGAGACCCGACTCGGTGGCCTCCTCGCGAGAGACGCCCGAGACCACGATCGGGGCAAGCGTGACGTTCTCCAGCACCGTCTTGTGCGGGTAGAGGTTGAACGACTGGAAGACCATCGCCACCTGCTGGCGGACCTTGGCGATGGGGGCCCGGTGCGCGGTGACCTCTATACCGTCGACGGTGACCGTGCCGGAGCTCGGCTTCTCGAGCATGTTGATGCAGCGGATCAGGGTGGACTTGCCGGAACCTGACGGCCCGATGATGACGAGCTTCTGCCCGGACGGGACATCGAGGTTTATGTCCTTGAGGACGTGATGCAGTCCGAAATGCTTGTTGACGCCGACGAGTTCGATCAATGGTGCTCCTCTACCGGGGGCCCTGGAGCCGTACAGCCACATGAGTATGCGAGAACCTGCAGCTTCCGTAGCTGCCGAAAGGTTCCCGGCTTGGTCGCGCGGAGCCCTCACGCTTTCGCGTGTGGAACAGTGTACCAGTACATCACGCGAGAGCGCAGAGGCGTGCCCGCCATCGATTCGTGGAGCCGCCGCGTTACGACACATGGATACGTGGGTACGGGGTCGTATGCGGCGCATGAATAGATGCCGCGGGCCCGGGGGAGGGGTTCACATGAAACACCGCAGAACACGTCGTGCCGCCCTGTCCGCGTTAGTGGCGGTGATGCTGCTCGGTGGCTCCGCATCGGGTCTCGTGATCATCCTGCCCTCAGTGGACTGGACGCCCGCGGTGCTGTCCGCGAGCGAATCGCTCGATGAGGACTCGGCAGTGATCGACGGCCACCTCGTGGCGTACGAGTACGGCGACCAGATCCGCGTGAAGGACCTCGTCACCGGTACGATCCGTACGATTCCCGACCCGGGCGGCACGCAGATCGATCCCGACGTGTCTGGTGACCGCGTCGTCTACGCGGACAGCGCTTCGGGCAACTGGGACATCAAGGTGTACCAGTGGAGCACCAATACAAGCCTCGTCGTGCGAGCCACAGCCGATGACGAGATCTGGCCGAGGATCGACGGAAACTGGGTCGTCTGGTGGGACAACACGAACGACGACGTGTGGGGCCGGAACTACGATATGGGTGGCCCCACGGCGGTACAGCTCACCGACGGCTACAACGAGGTTCTCTACGACGTCGACAACGGTCGACTTGCCATAGTGACCTTAGCCAACCACCTCTATGTGCGGACGCTCGCACCGCTCGGAGGCTGGCAATCGCTCCATGTGTTCACCGACACGGTCGAGTCACTCGAGATGCACGGCTCTCGCGTCGCGTTGGGAACCACGGACGGTACCGACTACGACGTGGTCATCTGTGACATCGCCCGCGGGGCGATGAGTAACGTGGCAACGAGCGACACGCTCCTGGAGCAGCAGCCGAGCATCTTCCACACCGATGTCACATGGCATGAGTCCGAAGACGGCGTCACCGGCTCGGACATCGGCTTTGGATACCCTGGGCTCGCGTTCGTCCAGACGCCCAGCTTCAGCGCACTGCTCTTCGATCGGTTCCCAAGCATCTACGGTCACCGGATCGCGTTCCAGAGTGAATCGATCCTGGGAACCAGAGACGTCTACCTTGCCACCTCGGACACCAAGCTTCACACCCGTTCTTACGGTACCAACCGATTCGCGACCGCCGCTGCAGCAAGCGCTGCATACTTCAGCTCCGCAGACGACGTCGTCCTCTGCAACGGGATGAACTTCCCCGACGCACTCTCGGCGGCCCCGCTTGCCAAGGCGCTCGACGCACCGTTGCTGCTGACAGAGGCGGGCTCGGTTCCGCCCGAGACCATGACCGAGATCGCACGTCTCGACCCGGACAAAATCTGGATCATCGGCGGAACGAGCGTCGTGTCGCAGGCGATCTACACCCAGCTGGACGCGACATACAACGTCGAGCGGGTCTTCGGGGATGACCGCTTCGAGACTTCGGCAGCCGTGGCTCGCAAGCACGATGAGATACTCGGCGGCACGCAGGTGGCACGGGCGTTCTTCGCGTACGGCATGGACTACCCCGACGCGCTCGCCGTGGGTCCGGTCGCCGGCGCTGCCAACGGTCCGGTCATGCTCGTGCAACGGGACTCGGTTCCCGCATCGATCGCGGACGCGATCGATGATCTCAACATCACGATCGGGTACGTGATCGGCGGTACGAGCGTGGTGAGCGATGCGGCCAACACGCAGCTGCGGAGCCTGATCACCGCAAATGGCGCGATCGGCACGATCACCGAGCGCTGGTATGGTGCCAACCGCTACGAGACCGCGAAGGCCGTAGCGGACAAGGGCCTCGCCTATCGCTGGGTCGACCTCGACACGGTCGGCTTCGCAACAGGCATGAACTTCCCTGACGCCCTCGGCGCCGGGGCGGCTCTCGGTCACTACGGAAGCCCGCTCCTGCTCACGAGCAGCACTGCACTCTCACCCGCAACGGCGGCGTTCCTCGACGACCACGAGTATGAGATCGGACGCGTGAACTCCTTCGGCGGGACGAGCGTAGTCTCCGCCACGGTCTACGACGCGATCAACGCAAAGATCAAGTAGCTCAAGCTCAAGAGAGGTGTCTCCAAGGCGCCCGCTGCGGTCGACGCGGCGGGCGCCTTCCTGTTCCGCGAGCGTGTGTCGACGGGTAGAACCTAGTTGGGACTCCGTGTGTTTCGCCTTCTCCGAGAGGATCGACCATGGATGCAGGTACCCGGCGCGCGCGTGCGGCCGAGGTGGTGGCCGCACTACCCCGCGCCGAGAAGATCGCCCTCGTCTCCGGCAAGGACATGTGGCACCTCGAGCCCATCGCCTCCGCAGGCGTCCCTCCACTCATGCTGACCGACGGACCGCACGGTATCCGCAAGGCGAGCGGCGACGGCGCGGGCGTGGACCTGGCGGCCTCGGTGCCCGCAACGTGCTTTCCCCCCGCAGCGACGCTCGCATCCTCCTGGGACCCTGTGCTTGCCGCTGAGGTCGGCGTGGCGATCGGCGAGGAGGCGCGATCGCTCGGCGTCGCTGTGGTGCTGGGCCCGGGGCTGAACCTCAAGCGGCACCCCGCATGCGGTCGCAACTTCGAGTACTTCTCCGAGGACCCGCTGCTTGCGGGGAAGATGGCCGCGGGGCTGGTGCGAGGCATCCAGTCGGCCGGCATCGGCGCGTGCCTCAAGCATTTCGCGCTCAACAACCAGGAGCACGAGCGCATGACGACCGACGTGATCGTGGACGAACGCACCGCGCGCGAGCTCTACCTGCGAGGGTTCGAGATCGCAATCCGCGAAGGCAAGCCGTGGACCGTGATGTGCGCGTACAACCGCGTGAACGGCGTGTACTGCTCGGACAGCAGATGGTTGCTCACCGGGGTGCTGCGGGAAGAGTGGGGCTTCGATGGCCTGGTGATGAGCGATTGGGGCGCGGTCAACGACCGCGTGGCCGGACTGAGGGCGGGCCTCGACCTGGAGATGCCCTCTTCCAGCGGTACGAACGATCCAACGATCGAGTCCGAGATCGAGGGTGGTGCGCTGGCCGAGAGTGAGCTCGATGCTGCCGCACGACGGGTCGTCGAGTTGCAGTTGCGGGCCATGCCCGCGCGCGGCCGTGTTGGCTCCTTCGATGTGGACGGCCACCACGCGCTCGCTCGCAGAGTGGCCGCCGAGAGCGCCGTGCTGCTCACCAACGATGGCATCCTGCCACTCGAACCGGCAGGCCGCATGGCGGTGATCGGCGCATTCGCCAGGACGCCGCGCTACCAGGGCGCGGGCAGCTCGCAGATCGTGCCCACGCGGCTCGAAAGCCTCATGGATGCCCTCGCCGCGCGTGGACTCGCCGAGTCGACGCGCTATGCGCCAGGCTACTCACTCCCCGACTCCGAACCAGACGAGGCCGTGATCGCCGAGGCGGCGCGCGTTGCGCACTCGGCGGACACGGTCGTCCTCATGGTCGGCCTGCCCGAGCCGTACGAGTCCGAGGGGTTCGACCGCGCCGACCTCCGTCTCCCGGAGCAGCACGAGCAGCTCATCGAGGCTATCTGCGCGGCCAATCCGCGTACGGTGGTCGTCCTCTCCAACGGCGCGCCGGTGGAGATGCCCTGGGCGGATCGCCCAGCCGCCATTCTCGAGGCGTATCTCGGCGGCCAGGCGGGTGGTGCCGCACTTGCGGACGTGCTGTTCGGCGATCGCGAGCCCGGGGGCCGGCTCCCGGAGACGTTCCCGCTCGCCCAGTCGGACCTGCTGGCCGACCGCAACTTCCCGGGCGCGCCGCGCCAGGTGCAGTACCGCGAGAACCTCTACGTCGGGTACCGCCAGTTCGTGACCACAGGTGAACCGGTGCGGTTCCCCTTCGGGCATGGACGTTCGTACACCACCTTCGAGCTCGGCGAGGCGCGGTTGTCCGCATCGATCGTCGATGCCGGAGAACATGTGACGCTCTCAGTCCCGCTCCGCAACACAGGCGAGCGGGATGGCTCGACCGTGGTGCAGGTGTACGTCAGTCCGCTCGGCGAGAACCTGCACCGTCCTGAACGCGAGCTACGGACGTTCTCCAAAGTGCGACTTCAGGCGAACAGTGAGACCCGTGTCGAGTTCGAGCTCGGCCCCGATGCATTCTCGGTCTGGGACGTGCAGTCGCACTCCTGGCAGATCGTCGGTGGCGGCTACGAGATACTCGCCGGGTTCTCCTCGGCCGACATCCGCACCAAAGCGCGCCTGGTGGTGCGCTCGGAGTTCGCGCTGTGTGAGGGTGCCCGACCCGTCCGGCTCATCGCCGAGGACGAGGAGTTCGAGCGGCTGCTCGGGCGCCCGGTGCCCGACCCGGAACCGGTGCGGCCGTTCACGCGCAACTCCACGCTGGGCGAGGTGAGCGAGACCGCGCTCGGGCGACAGCTGCGAGCGGTGATCCGGGGTCAGATCTCAAAGCAGTTCGGCGGGAGCGGTGAGACCAGCGCGGTGACGGAGCGGATGCTCGAGAGCGTGGTGACGCAGATGCCGCTTCGCAGCCTCGTGAGCATGGGCGGCGGACGCGTCTCGTGGAAGACGCTCGACGCGATCGTCGAAGCGCTCAACGGGCGGTGGCTCGTGGCCGTGGGACGGCTCGTGCGACGCGACTAGCGGCCGAAGTGCTCCTCGGTCGGCCGTACATTCTCGGCGAACTCGAACTCCGCGCGCCCGATGTGGCAGTAGCCGCCAGGGTTCGCCACGAGGTAGTCCTGGTGGTA
>JAFGAG010000075.1 GCA_016933785.1 Coriobacteriia bacterium
ATTGGCGGTACGGAGCGGTGGAGCGGCATGGACCGCTATGCCACGAGCGTTGCCGTTGCGACCGGTGCGCGCTCGCGGGGCTGGCTCGTCGGGAACACCGTGGGTCTGGCCGCGTCCGTCCCGGACGCGCTTACCGGGTCCATCTCCATGGCGCGTACGGGTGGGCCGTTGCTTGTGACCCGCCCGGCGGGGCTCCACCCCGTCACGACGACGCATCTCACCAGCCTCACGGGAACGGTGGACTCGGCGACGATCTTCGGCGGTCCGGGCGCGGTCAGCGCCAACCACGAGCGCGAACTCCTCGGTTATCCGAGCGCTCCCGTGCTTGATGGACCGCCAGCCGGGTCTCTGCAGGCCAAGCGCGCGAGGATCCAGGTGCGGGTGGGCATGAACACGACGTCGGTGCAGTTGTGGGCCGGAACCACACTGGTGGCGACCAAGCCCGCTACGTCGTACGCCATGGTCGACTTCGGGAACGCGCTGCTTCCCGCGGCCGGCGTCCCGCTGCGTGTCGTCACCAGGAACGAGGACGGGAAGGCGTCGGAGGTGGGCAGGACTTTCCGCCAGCTCTCGTATCCCGCGGCGACCTCGATCGTGGTCGATAAGTCGGACTTCAGGTTGTACTACGTCAAGAGCGATGTCCTGATCGAGACGTACCCGATCGCGATCGGCCGTCCCGGCATGGAGACGCCGACGCGGTTGTGGAAGATCAACTCGAAGTACATCACCGATCCCTACGGCGTCTACGGACCGCGGAAGATGCGGCTCTACGCCCAGTCGGGTTCATCGTGGGCGTACACGGCGTACGGAATACACGGCACCAACGAGCCGTGGGTGATCGGCACGAAGGCCTCGCACGGGTGTATACGACTCTACAACCGGGACATCCTCGACCTCTGGCCGCAGGTGTCCCTCGGGACGCTCGTCCTCACCAGGGAGTGATCAGGGGCAGGCTGTCTCGTTCCCGTACGCGTCGCACGGGAACGGGTGGTCCTCCGAGACGATGAAGGTCCCGGCGCGCGGAAGGACCCGCGCGGTCATGGGCGTCGTCATCGACGGAAGCGCATCACCATCGTATTCGACCGGCAACGGCGGGTCGGCGTGGATGTGGACTCGCGATGCCGTGTGGACCTCGAGCCCCGGGCGTTGCGGGTGTGGCTGCAGCCGATCGACGAGTGCCGCCCACACCGCGGGGAGGAGTCCCGCCGCGTGTGAGGCGGTGACGACGACCACTTCAAGCAGGCCATCCTGCGCATCGGCTCCGTGCGTCACGGCGATATCGAACTGGATGCGTGCGAGGTTCATCACCATCACCGCGATACCGTCGGTCTCGACGGTGCGGTCATCCAGCTCGAGCCTGAACCGCGAGACCCGTGGGTTGAGGTTCTGCAGCGCGCCCAGAAGGTAGGCCCCCTCGCCGAGCGTCGTCTTCAGTCCGCTTGCCGCCTCCATGATCGTGGCGTCGAACCCCGCACCTGCCGCGATGGCGAATCCGGCGGTGAACTCACGCCTGACCCCACTGCCCGGAAGGGTGAGTTCGCCAAGATCGATCGAGACCGTCCTGCCCCCGATGAGCGCGATGGCGAGTTCGGTGGGATCGAGCGGGAGGCGAAGGTTCCGCGCGAGGAGGTTGGCGGTGCCTGCCGGATAGGCGAGGATCGGTATCCCGGTGTCGCGCAGAGCGTAGGCCACCGCCGATACGGTGCCGTCGCCCCCGGCGGCCACCACCCGCGCGTAGCTGTCGACGTCGCGGAGGATGTGCGCGAGGTCAGCGCCCTCGTAGAGGAAACGGAGCGTGACGTCCACGTGGTGGGAGCCGAGCTCCCGCACGAAATCGTAGAGTCCGGGATCGCCGATGCCCGAGCGGAGATTGGCGACCATGAGCACGTTCACAGCATGACTCCTCGTCTGAGCGCTGCCCATCGGCTACACTCGAACGGCGGACTTCGCCCGTCCGAACCGACCGTCCGTACACCGGGGAGCCCATTGTACATCCGTGACTCAGAGACGCTCGCCGCGGCGGTCCAGACGCTGCTCTCGGCGTCGGTGATCGCACTCGACACCGAGTTCATGCGCGAGCGTACCTACTACGCGCGTCTGTGCCTCATCCAGCTCGCAGCGGATGGTGCCACGTACCTCATCGATGCGATAGCGCTCGAGGGGAGACTCGAGCCACTCGCCCGCGTGTTGACCGCTCCCGGCATCGTGAAGGTGGTGCACGCCGGATCGCAGGACGTCGAGGTGCTGTTGCGTGCCACAGGAGGCACGGTGGCGCCGATCTTCGACACCCAGATCGCGGCCACGCTCGCCGGCTTCCCGACGCAGGTCGGCTATGCCCAGCTCGTCAAAGACATGCTCGGCGAGCACGTGGACAAGTCGGACACGTTCACCGATTGGTCGGTGCGGCCGCTCAGCGAGGCGCAGCTCCGGTATGCCGAGGCCGATGTGCTGCACCTGCCCGAGGTCTACCGGCTGCTGAACGAACGTCTCTCCCGGGAGGGACGGCTCGGCTGGCTCGCTGACGATTTCGAGAGGCTTGCCGATCCTGCCACCTATGACGTCGACCTCCGGGAACTGTACCGGCGGGTCAAGCGTGC
Source organism: Coriobacteriia bacterium (assembly GCA_016933785.1). GTDB lineage: Bacteria > Actinomycetota > Coriobacteriia > Anaerosomatales > Anaerosomataceae > Anaerosoma. Next base: position 2,598 of record JAFGAG010000075.1, read on the forward strand.
GTCCTCTCTCGACCGCCGGAGTCTCGCGGTACTCCGTGAGCTCGCGGCGTGGCGCGAGAGCGAGGCGCAGCGGCGCGACACGCCCAAGAGGTGGCTCATCTCCGACGAGAGTCTGATAGAGATCGCTCGGAGACGTCCGGCCTCCGCCTCCGAGCTGGGGGCCATCCGGGGCGTGAACGACCGGGTGGCCGCGAGGAGTGCGACGGCCGTGCTGGCCGCCATCCGCGAGGGCATGGCTGTACCCGACGACGAGTTGCCGCGGCTTCCCAAGCGCGATCGGGTGCCGGCCGACGCACAGCCTGTCGCTGACCTGCTCTCCGCGGTGCTGCGTGTGCGTGCTCGGGAGCATGGCGTCGCACCGAGCCTGATCGCGTCGCGCGACGACCTCGAACGCTTCGTCTCCGGGGATCGCGAGGGACACCCGCTTTCGTCGGGATGGCGCCACACCCTCGTGGGTGCCGAGCTCGCAGCCATCGTGGAAGGCTCGATCTCGGTTCGGGTGGTGAAGGGCAAGCTCACGCTCACACCCGTACCATCCGGCTCTGCCGAAGGGGCCTACGATGGTGGAGCGTGAGGCTGCGCTTTCCGTCTCCGATGCCATGGCGCGCGCCAAAGGCGCGCTCGAGATGGTGCGGCTGCGCGTGGTGGGCGAGGTCTCCGAAGCCACGATCAAGCCCGGTTACAAGGCGATCTACTTCTCGCTGAAAGACGGATCGTCGGTCATGCCCTGCCTGATGTGGCGCGATCAATACGATGCGTCGGGAGTGCGGCTCGAGGACGGGCGTCTGGTAGAGGTGACCGGCAACTTCACCGCGTACGTCCCCAAGGGGCGCATGCAGTTCCAGGTGCGCTCGGTCACGATCGCCGGTGAGGGCATGCTGCGTCTCGAAGTGGCCCGGCTCGCCCGGGCGCTCGAGGCCGAGGGGCTGATGGCCGAGGACCGCAAGCGCCCGCTGCCCGCGTATCCCGTGAGGATCGGCGTGGTCACCTCGCCACGCGGCAAGGCCATCCACGACGTCATCCGGACGCTCCGTCGCCGCTACCCGGTCGCCGAGGTCGTGGTCGCAGGCGTGCAGGTGGAGGGCGACGGAGCCGTGGCGGAGATCGTCAGGGGCCTCGAGACGCTGGCGGAAGAACCCGGTATCGATGTCATCATCCTCGGCAGGGGTGGTGGGAGCTACGAGGATCTGATGCCGTTCAACGCCGAGGAAGTCGCTCGAGCGGTGGCCGCATCGCCGGTTCCGGTGGTCACGGGCATCGGGCACGAACCGGACACGAGCATCGCCGACATGGTCGCTGACCTGCGGGCTTCGACGCCGACCGCAGCCGCCGAGGCGGTCGCGCCGGATGCGGCCGAGGTATCGCGCGCCCTCGAGGCGCAACGGCGGCGGGTCGGCCGCGCTCTCACGAACCGTGTAGCGGCCCTGGAGCATCGCCTCGGCCTCGTGAGCGGCAGGCCCATCTTCGGCTCACCAGACGCGTTGCTCGGCCAGCGTGACCAGACGCTCGACCTGCTCGCGACCGGCCTGGAACGCGCGATACCCTCGATGCTGGAGCGCCGTGCCGACTCGGTGGCGCGATCCCGCGAGTCGCTCAGGCGCATCGGGCCGCGCCTGTTCGAGCCCGGGGAGAGTGCGCTCCGGCGGGGCAGCGAACGCGCGGTCGCGGCTGGCCAGGGTCTCCTCGAGCGGACCGAACGCGCGGTCGCGCAGAGTGCCGCACGTCTGGACGATCTCTCTCCGCTCGCGATACTCGGCCGCGGTTACGCGGTATGTTACGAACATGACGGGGCGATCCTGCGGTCAGCCGAGAGTGTGGCACCGGGGGCCCGCGTGGATGTGCGACTCGCCGAGGGTACCCTCGGCTGTATCGTCGAGACGGTTGGATCGGAGAAGTAGATGGCGGACGAGATCATCACACCGGCGGACATGACCTTTGGCGCGGCGCTCGCCGAACTGGAGCAGATCGTGCGAGCGCTGGAGACGGGACAGCTCGAGCTCGAGGAGAGCCTCGAGCGCTACGAGCGTGGGGTGGCGCTCCTCGGCGCATGCCAGAAGAAGCTCACAGAGGCGCGGCAGAAGGTCACTGCGCTGATCGGTGAACTCGAGGTCGATGATGGCGAAGGGGATGACGCGTCATGAGCGACTGCGTGTTCTGCATGATCGCCTCGGGCGAGATCCCGAGCGCTCATGTCTACGCCGATGATGACGTGGTCGCCTTCGACGATATCGCGCCGCAGGCCCCCGTGCACACACTGATCGTCCCGCGGGTCCACTACAGCTCCATCGCGGATGAGGTGCCCGACGGGATCCTGCTCGCGCTGCTGCGTGCGGTTCCCGCCGTCGCGGAGGCCAAGGGCGTAGCTTCGAGCGGGTATCGCGTGATCATGAACACCGGCGACGATGCCGGCCAGACCGTGCACCACCTGCACGTCCATGTGATCGGCGGACGGCCCCTCGGCGAGGGGATGGTACGCCCGGCTGAAAGGGAGTGACGCTATGAGCGAACGCCAGGGTATCTGCATCGTGACCGATTCCACCTCAGACATCCCCCGGGATCTCGCCGACGAGATGGGCATCACCATCGTGCCGCTGAGCGTGACCATCGAGGGGGAGACGTTCTCCGACGGCACCATCTCACTGGAGGAGTTCTTCCGGCGGATGAACGCGGCCAAGGAACTCCCCAAGACCTCACAGCCTTCCGTCGGTGCGTTCCTCGAGACGTTCAAGGAGCGGCTCGAGCACTGCTCCGAGGTCGTGTGCGTCACGATCTCTCATCGTCTCTCGGGTACGTTCGAGTCGGCCGCTGAGGCCGCTCGCGAGCTCGGCGGCCGGGTCCACGTGCTCGACACACTCAATCTCTCGTGGGGCGAGGGTTATCAGGTCGTCGAGGTGGCCCGTGCGGCGGCAGAGGGCGCCACCGTGGACCAGATCAAGGAACGGTTCGCAGAGCTGCGCTCGCGCGTCCACATGATCGTGGGGCTGGACAGTGTCGAGAACCTGGCGAAGGGCGGTCGCATCGGAAAGGTGGCCGCGATCGTGGGCGGCCTGCTCAAGATGCGGGTCACGCTCACGGTGGCCGAGGATGGCTCGTTCGAGCCGGTCGGTAGGGCACGGGGAGCGATCGCGGGGATGCAATCGAGCGTGGATTGGGTCGCGACCAAGATCGACGAACACCTTCCGGCCGACTTCGCGGTCCAGCACGCACTCTCACCGGACAAGGCCCAGTGGCTCGAGGAGACCATCCGTGCTCGGTTCAACGTGCGCGAGCTCCGCGTGATCGAAGCGGGCGCGGTCATCTCCACGCATACCGGCACCGGTTGGGGCATCACCGCGGTCCAGGTCTGAACGCTCCAGGAACGGGAACAGCCCCGACCTTCGGGTCGAGGCTGCCCTGATTCCTTCCCATGTTACCCCTGAGTCCTCAGGCGGCTTACACGACGTGTTCGCCGAGCATCGGGATGCCGGTCACCGATGAGCCGCAACCGCGGTGGGACGGATTCCCCGTGACACCGCATGTTAGGGAAGGGAAACTGTTACCGATACGCTACCCTGTCCGGGCGTGGAATGCAACTTCTCGTTCACGTGAAGCCGGTCACCGAATCAGGGGGGCCGTTCGGCTGGCCTGACCGCCCCGTACGCCCACCCGTTGGCTACGATGGACGCACGTCGAGAAGGCGGCATCGGCCGGCCGCGGTGCGTTCGCGGCCCCGATCGAGGGTAGTTGCCGAGGAGAGGAGACCCACCCGATGACCGAATCCAACGCGATCGAGTCCTTGTCCCAGGAGTACCGTGTGGTCCAGCCACCCGCCCGGGTCACAGAGCGCGCACACCTCCAGTCGATGGCGGAGTACACCGAGCTCTACCAGCGCTCGATCGAGGATCCCGAGGGCTTCTGGGCCGATATGGCCGAGCAGATGCTCCACTGGGACAAGAAGTGGCACACCGTGCTCGACTACGACTTCGAGAAGCCGTACGTGAAGTGGTTCGTCGGCGGCAAGATCAACGTCACCTACAACTGCATCGACCGGCATCTCACCGGTTGGCGCCGCAACAAGGCCGCACTCATCTGGGAGACCGATGAGGGCCGCACGAAGATGTACACCTACCAGTCGCTCTACTACAAGGTGTGCAAGTTCGCCAACGTGCTCAAGAAGCACGGAATCAAGAAGGGCGACCGGGTAGCCCTCTACCTGCCGATGATCCCCGAGCTCGCGATTTCGATGCTCGCCTGCGCGCGCATCGGCGCCATCCACTCGGTCATCTTCGCTGGTTTCAGCTCGTCGGCGTTGCGCGACCGCATCCAGGACTGCGGCGCCAAGATGCTCGTCACCGCCGATGAGGGCATCCGTGGCGGACGTGTCGTGCCGCTGAAGGCCGAAGCCGACGCCGCGCTGAACGAGTGCCCATCGATCGAGAGCGTGATCGTCGTCTCGCGAGCCCGCACCCGCGTCGACATGGAGCCGGGCCGTGACTTCTGGTACCACGAGGAAGTGCGCGCCGACGACATCTCGCAGCACTGCGAGATCGAGTGGATGGACTCCGAGGACCCGCTCTTCATCCTCTACACCTCCGGTTCCACCGGCAAGCCCAAGGGTGTTCTGCATACCACCGCCGGCTACCTGCTCTTCGCTGCCACGACCTTCCGGTACGTCTTCGACTATCACGATGAGGACGTATTCTGGTGCACGGCTGACATCGGGTGGGTCACCGGTCACAGCTACATCGTCTACGGGCCTCTCGCCGTCGGCGCGACGACCCTCATGTTCGAGGGCGTACCGACCTACCCGGATGCCGGGCGTTTCTGGGAGATCATCGAGAAGCACGGCGTCAACCAGTTCTACACCGCACCAACCGCGATCCGCGCACTCATGAAGCAAGGCGAGGAGTGGCCGGCGAAGCATGACCTCTCGACGCTTCGTGTGCTCGGCACGGTCGGCGAGCCGATCAACCCCGAGGCGTGGATGTGGTACTACAAGAACATCGGCCGGGAGAGCACGCCGATCGTGGACACGTACTGGCAGACGGAGACGGGTGGACACATCATCACCAACCTGCCCGGCGTCACGCCGATGAAGCCCGGTTCGGCGACGCTCCCGTTCTTCGGCATCGAACCGATCGTCGTGAACGAGGACGGCAGCGAGACGCCGCTCGGCAGTGGCGGCCGGCTGTGCATCACCAAGCCGTGGCCGGGAATGCTGCGCGGTACCTGGGGGGACCCCGAGAACGCGCTCATCAAGAACGTGTATTTCACGGCGTTCCCCGGCAAGTACTTCACCGGAGACGGAGCCCGCAAGGACGAGGACGGGTACTATTGGCTCCTCGGTCGTGTTGACGACGTGATCAACGTATCCGGTCATCGCATGGGTACCGCCGAGATCGAGAGCGCACTCGTCAGCCATGCGTCGGTCGCCGAGGCCGCCGTGGTCGGCTACCCGCACGACATCAAGGGCGAGGGGATCTACGCCTACGTGATCCTGAAGACCGGTGTGGACATCCCCGACGGCATCGAGAAGATCCTCCGCGGCCACGTGCGCGAGGAGATCGGCCCGATCGCAAGCCCGGACTTCGTGCACATCGTTCCCGAGCTGCCGAAGACGCGGAGTGGCAAGATCATGCGCCGTATCTTGCGCAAGATCGCAGCCGGAGAGCGCGACATGGAGACGTTCGGCGACATCTCGACGCTCGCCGACCCCTCGATCGTGCAGGTCATCGTGGACACTGCGCCGTAGACCGACCTGTGCGAACGAAGCACCCGGAGACCTCGCCGCGGCGGGGTCTCCGGCGTGTCCGGGATCGCATGCGCCGCCGGGGGAGGTCGTGTCTGTGGCAGGGGGTCGCCGGGACGCGCGTGCATGGTAGACTATGCGACGACTCACAACGCCCCGAGCACCGGAGGTAGCTTCCGTATGGCCTACAACGATCTCTTCTTGCGCGCAGCCCGGCGAGAGCCGACCGAGAGCACGCCTGTCTGGATGATGCGTCAGGCGGGTCGCTATATGCCCGAGTACCGCGAGATCCGCGCCAAGCATGGTTTCCTTGAGATGTGCCGCACCCCCGAGCTCGCCGTCGAGGTGACGATGCAGCCGGTCGATCTCGTGGGTGTGGACGCGGCGATCCTGTTCAGTGACATCCTCGTGGTGTTCCCGGGTATGGGTCTGGACCTGACGTTCGCCAAGGGCGAGGGTCCGGTCATCCACAACCCGGTCCGCACCGCCTCAGACGTGCACAACCTGCGTATCTCGGATCCGCTCAAGGACACCGGCTACGTCATGGAGACGCTGAAGATCCTCCGTGGCGAGCTGGAGCACAAGGTGCCGCTCATCGGGTTCGGCGGTGCGCCGTTCACGCTCGCGAGCTACATGATCGAGGGCCATGGTACCCGTGACTACGAGTACACCAAGGCCCTCATGTGGGGCGAACCCGCGCTGTGGGACGAGCTCATGAACAAGATCACGGACACCGCGATCGCGTACCTGTCCGCGCAGATCGACGCCGGTGCCCAGGTCATCCAGGTCTTCGACAGCTGGGTGGGGTACGTGGCTCCGCGCGACTACGAGCGTTCGGTGCTGCCATACACGAAGCGTGTCATCGACGCCCTCACCGAGCACGGCAAGAAGGTCGTGCCCGAGGGTGTGCCGATCATCCACTTCCCGAACGGTGCGACCTCGATGCTCGACCTGGCCCAGCAGGCCGGTGGCGATGTCATCGGCGTGGACTGGCGCCTGGACATGAAGCGTGTGGTCGAGCAGGTCGATGAGCGCTTCGCGATCCAGGGCAACATCGATCCGGTCGCGCTCTTCGCGCCCGACGATGAACTCGAGCGCATGGTGGTCGAGATCCTCGAGGCCGTCGGCACGCGCCCGGGCCACATCTTCAACCTCGGTCACGGCATCCATAAGACGAGCGATCCGGAGAAGGCCCGCACGATGATCCGATTCGTGCACGAGCACTCGGCCCGCATCCGCGGTGGCAAGTAAGGGCGCGGACGTGACCGAGCGTACCGGCGTACTCCTGACCGCGTTCGGCGGACCGGACTCACTTGAGTCGGTCGGCCCATTCATGGCCAGGTTCATGGGACGGGAACCGTCGCCGGGCCTCGTGGCCTCGGCACAGGAGAAGTACCGTGCGATCGGCGGGTCATCACCGCTTCCGGGCGTTGCCGCCGAGATCGGCGTGGCGCTCGAGCACCATCTTCTCGCGCGTGGTCACGATGTCGTCGTCCGCACGGGGATGCGGTACTGGGAGCCGTCGATCGATTCGGCGCTCGAGGACCTGCAGGCCCACGGTGCCGAGCGTGTCGTGATGGTCTCCCTCTCGGCGTTCGAGTCACAGGTGACGTGCGAGTCGTTCAGGACGTGCGCACTCCATGCCGCGCAGGGCCTCGCGATCAGCGATGTCTGCGAGGCGCCGGTTCTACATCGGGCGCCCGAGTACCGCGACTTCTTCGGGCATGCGTGCGCGCACGCACTCGAGCGTATCGATGCCGAGCGGCCGCTGGTGATGATGACCGCACACAGCCTGCCCATGGCGGACCTGGTCGGCGACGATCCGTACCCTGGCGGTCTGCGCGAGGTGGCCGATGCGGTCGCCGCGATCGCCGGCCTGGCCGAGGGCTCGGACTTCGGCGATGATGAGCGTCTCCTCGGGGTGCGTGCGTTCGGTTCGTTCGACGGGCCGGTCCCGTGGCTGCAAGGGTACCAGTCCAAGGGCGCGCGCCCGGGCGCATGGCTCGGCCCCGACCTTGACGAAGTAATGGAGCGTGCGGCCGCGAGCGGCTACGACGGGATCATCGTCGTGCCGATCGGCTTCGCGATAGATCATATGGAGACACTGTGGGACCTGGATATAGCGGCTGCCGATCGTGCGGCCGAGTTGGGGCTGACGTTCGTGCGAACGCCGGTGCCCAATGGCGACGACAGTTTCGTCGAGGCGCTGTGCGGGGCCGTCGAGCCGCTGCTCTAAGCACGTAGACAACTGAAGAACGACTGCGGCGGCCGGCACCGCCAGCGCGAGAAGAAGGAGCCGCAGTATATGCATATCATCATCATCGGAGGCGGTATCGCGGGACTCGGCGCTGCCTACAAGGTGCGTCGTGCCGCCGACCAGGGACACGATGTCACCTTCACCCTGGTGGAGCGCGACGACCGCATCGGCGGGAAGATCCACACCGACATCGCGGAGGACCCCGACGGCGGCCGATACATCGCCGATGGCGGGAGCGACTCCTTCCTGACCGACAAGACGGCGGTCCATCGCGTGGCGAAGCTCCTCGGCGTGTTCGAGGAGGAGACCGGTACGCTCGACGAGACGAAGAAGACGTTCATCGTCAAGGACGGCAGACTCATCGAGATGCCCGACGGCATGATGATGTTCGCGCCCACCAAGCTCGTCCCGCTTGCGACCTCGAGGCTCTACTCGTGGCCGGCGAAGTTCCGCATGGCGCTCGACTGGTTCCTGCCGCGTAAGGTGCGATGGGCCGAGGGAGAGACGGCGCAGCAGCATGACGAGACGCTCGAGTCCCTCGTGGTCCGCCGCCTCGGTCGTGAGGCGCTCGACCGCCTCGCCGAACCGCTCGCTGCGGGTGTCAACGGCGATGAGCCCGCCGAGATGTCAGTGGCCGCACGCTATCCGATGCTGCTCGACATGGAGCAGAAGCACGGCTCGCTCATCCGCGGGTTCCTCGCCCAGCGCAAGAAAGTCGAGGAGATGCGCAAGAAGTACCCTCCCAAGCCGGGCCAGAAGCGCCGCACGATGTTCTCGTCGTTCAATGAGGGCCTGCAGTTCATCTGTGACCGCATGGCCGACGCTGCCGGCCGTGAGCACATCCGCACTGGCGTTGGTGCCACCGCGATCACGCGCGATGCTGACGGCTGGGCGGTCGCGCTCACCAGCGGCGAGGCGCTTCAAGGTGACGCGGTCATCGTCGCGACCGAGGTGTGGGCGGCCGCGGAGCTCACCGCGCCCGTGGATGCTCCGCTCGCCGAGGTGCTTGGCACCATCCCGTGCTCATCGTCCGCGACCGCGATCCTCGGGTTCAGTACCGAGGACTGTCCGTTCGACCTGAAGTGGCACGGCATCCTATCGCCGATGGTGGAGAAGCGTCCGCTGACGGGCGTGAGTCTGATGAGCTCGAAGTGGCCCGGTCGGGCGCCGGAGGGAACGGCGCTGTTCCGCGGGTTCCTCGGCGGTCCGCGGGACGAGGCGGTTCTCGAGGCGAGCGACGAGGAGCTCCTCGAACTCGCGCGCACGCAGATGGTGAAGCTTCTCGGCATCAGGCCCGAGGCCCGGCCCCGGTATGCGCGCTTGTTCCGCTGGGAGAAGGGGATGCCGCAGTACACGCTCAACCACCTCGATCGGGTGGACGAGATCGAGCGCCTCGAGGCCGGTGTCCGCGGGTTTGCGCTCGCGGGCAACGCGTACCGGGGCGTGGGTGTGCCCAACGCGCTGGAAAGCGGGGAGCGGGCGGTGTCCAAGGTGCTCGCCGAGGCGGGTATCGCGCTGGCCGAGGATTCTCTCGAGACGAAGCGGGTCTACTAGAAGCGGCTGCGATCGCGCCATCGGGCGCGTGATGAAAGGCGGATACGTGAAGAAGGTCATCATCATCGGGGGAGGCGCGGCCGGACTCGGCGCGGCCTACAAGATTCGCAGAGCCGCCGCGGCGGGGCACGATATCGACTGTGTGCTCATCGAGAAGGACGATCGGCTCGGCGGCAAGCTCATGAGTGAGATCGTGCCGGACCCCGACGGCGGCGAGTACGTCATCGACGGTGGCAGCGACGCCTTCGTCTCCACCAAACCGGCGGTCGCGCGTATCGCGCGGATGCTCGGCATCGGCGATGAGATGGTCCCGGCCCGCGAGGAGAACAAGAAGACGCTCATCGTGAAGCGTGGCCGCCTGGTGGAGCTACCCGACGGCATCATGATGTTCGCACCCACCAAGCTCATGCCGCTCGCCACCACGTCGCTCTACTCGTGGCCGGGCAAGTTCCGCATGGCGCTCGACTGGTTCCTGCCGCGCAAGGAGCGCTGGGCGGAGGGGGAGACCGCGCAGCAGCATGACGAGACGCTCGAGTCGTTCGTGGTGCGCCGCATGGGGCGCGAGGCGCTCGATCGTGTGGCCGAGCCACTCGTGGGTGGCGTTCATGCCTCGGATCCCGCGCAGATGTCGCTCGCAGCGACGTTCCCGAACTTTCTCGAGATGGAGCAGGAGTTCGGCTCGCTTGTGCGCGGGTTCCTGAACGAGCGCAAGAAGCGCGAGGAGATGAAGAAGAAGTTCCCGCCAAAGCCTGGCGCCAAGCCGTGGGCCTTCTTCAACACCTTCCATCGGGGCATGCAGGACCTTACCGATGCGATGGCCGATGCTGTCGGTCGCGAGCGCATCATAACGGGTGCGGCCGCGACGATCATCGAGCGCACCGGCGATACCTGGCGCGTGACGCTCGGGACCGGTGAGGTCATCGAGGGGGATGCGCTCATCGTCGCGACCGAGGCGTGGGCGGCGACTCGGCTCATGCGTGATGTAGACTCGGCGATCGCCGGGCTTCTTGGCGAGATCCCGTGTTCGTCATCGGCGACGGTCTCGATGGCGTTCCGGGCCGAGGACTGCCCGTTCGACCAGAAGTGGTTCGGTATCCTTTCGCCGCTGGTGGAGGACCGTCCGCTGCTCGCGGTGACCTTGTCCTCAGCCAAATGGCCGGATCGTGCGCCGGAGGGACGAGTGCTTCTCCGGGGGTTCATCGGCGGCCCGCAGAACCAGCATCTGCTCGAGGCTCCCGACGAGGAGCTGGTGGAGACCGTGCGGCTGCAGCTCGTCGACCTGCTGAAGGTGCGCCCGGATGTCGAGCCGATCTTCACGCGCGTCTACCGTTGGAGCGGCGGCATGCCGCAATACACGATCGGGCATCTGGACCGTGTGGACGAGATCGAGCGCAGGACCAGTGAGGTCTCCGGCCTGGCGCTTGCGGGAGGGGCGTTCCGGGGTGTCGGGATCCCCAACTGCATCGAGAGCGGCGAGCGTGCCGCGGACAAGGTCCTCGGCGAGCTCGATATCAGCTACGTCGAGGAGACGCCGCCTCCGCGCGGACGATGAGCTCGAGCAGCACCGGGTGAAGGACGGCGTTGGCGGCGAGGACGTCGCAGGTGGCGGTCGTCCAGGGGGCGCCGGTGAGGTCGGTGACGACCGCCCCCGACTCGGTGGCGATCAGCACGCCCGCAGCCATGTCCCACGGCTTGAGCGCCGTCTCCCAGAAGGCGTCGGTGCTCCCAATCGCCACGTTGCAGAGGTCGATGGCCGCCGACCCGTCGCGTCGCACGTCGTGGGCCGGACGGAGCACCTCGGCGAAGATTCGCAGCTGCCGATCGAGAGCTGCGCCGCGGTCATAGGGGAAGCCGGTCGTGATCAGCGCACGGCCTATCTCGCCGGCGCCCTCGCAGACGAGACGCACGCCGTCCAGGAATGCGCCGCCGCCCTCGCTCGCGGAAGCCATCTCATCGGCGGGGACATGGTACACAGCGCCGGCCACCGGACGGCCGTCCCGCAGGCAGGCGACGCTCACCGAGTAGCATGGATAGCTGTGGATGAACGAGGTGGTGCCGTCGAGCGGGTCGATCACCCACACCTCGGCATCGGTGAGTTCGCCACGCGTGACCTCGGCAAGGTCGTAGACCTCCGGCTCCTCGACCACGAAGCGGGCGCCCCGATCGGCTGCCACGATCGCGCGTACCACCGCCACGCCCGAGGCGATGTCCGCGGCGGTCACCATATCGACCGCACTACCCTTGGTACGGATCCCTGTGACGTTCCCAGCCTGGGCGGCAAGCACGGCGCCTCCTGCCCGGGCGGCATCCTCGGCGATGCGGCGCACTTCGTGCATGAGCACTCCTTGATGGTTGGCTTCGGGTATCCTCCAGTGTAGCGGTAACAACGCCGGGCGGATGCGTCCTCACGTGAGGAGTCACCATGATGGAGCGGGGATTCGAACTTCCGATACTCGACGACACGAGCCGTGCTGAACTCGAGAACCGCGCACGCCGGCTGCGGGCCGCGATCCTCACCATGACCACACTTGCCGCCTCGGGTCACCCGGGTGGCTCGATGTCCTCGCTCGAGCTCTACCTCACGCTGTTCCACTTCGCCGATATCGATCCGGCACATCCACGCGCACCTCATCGCGACCGCATCGTGGTCAGTCACGGCCACACCTCGCCAGGGGTGTACTGCGCGCTCGCCGATGCAGGGTTCTTCTCACTTGACGATGCGGTCGCGCACTTCCGGCAGGCGGGTAGCGTCTTCGAGGGGCACGTCGAGCGATCCGTCCCCGGGGTGGAGTGGGGTACGGGCAACCTCGGACAAGGGCTGTCGGCGGGTGTCGGCTTTGCGATCGCGTCACGCCTCACCGGTCATGGCTACCGGACATTCGTCGTCATGAGCGATGGAGAGCAGCACAAGGGGCAGGTGGCCGAGGCGCGCCGGATGGCGGTTAAGGAGCGGTTGAACGACCTCACGGTCCTCGTCGACTGCAACGGTATCCAGATCTCGGGGCACACCGCCCACGTCATGCCTGTGAACATCGCCGACGGTTTCGTCGCCGATGGCTGGGGCGTCCTTGAGGTCGACGGCCACGACATCGGCGCCGTGTACGCGGCGGTCGCCCGGGCGGTCGCGGACACCGAGCGGCCGGTCGCGATCATCGCACACACGACCATCGGCAAGGGCGTGTCGTTCATGGAGGGTGATCCGGAGTTCCACGGGCGCGGTCTGAACGCCGACGAGTACCTCCGGGCGTGCGTCGAGCTCGGCGTCGAGCCCACGCTCGATGCGGCGCGTGCGCGTCGCGGCGGCATGATCATGACCCCGGCCCTTCACCAGGTACGCGAGGCGCTCGACCTGGACGAGGGCACGCCCCGGGAGTACACGCGGGACAAGCACACCGATAACCGCTCGGCGTGGGGCACTGCACTGGCGGACGTCGCGCTCGCCAATCCGGGGCTGCCGATGGCTGTGCTCGACTGCGATCTCGCCGCAAGCGTGAAGACCGGTGAGTTTGGCATCGTTCGTCCGCAGGCGTTCATCCAGGCGGGAGTGGGAGAGCACAACGCGGCTGCAGTCGCCGGAGCGCTTTCGGCTTCGGGCGTGCTCACGTTCTTCTCGGATTTCGGGGTGTTCGGCATCGACGAGGTCTACAACCAGCAGCGCCTGAACGATATCAACGAAGCCTCGCTCAAGCTCGCCGTGACACACTGCGGGCTCGACGTCGGCGAGGACGGGAAGACCCATCAGTGTCTCGACTATGTGGGCGCGTTCCGGTCGATGTTCGGGTGGCGGGTGATCGTGCCCGCAGATCCCAACCAGACCGACCGCGCCGTCCGCGAGGCCGCGCGGATGCCGGGGTGCGTCGCGATCGCGATGGGCCGCTCGAAGCTGCCGGTGATTCTCGATCATGAGGGCTCCCCGCTGTTCGGGGACGGATACTCCTTCGAGTACGGCGTGTCCACGTGGGCGCGGGAGGGCGAGGACATCGTGATCGTGACGATGGGCACCGTCGCCGGAGCGGCTGTGGACGCCGCGGACTCCCTCCGTGACGAAGGCGTCTCGGCTGGTGTGTGCATCGTCTCCTCGCCGCTGGACCTGGACGCCGACGCGATGGAGCGCGTGGCGGCCGCGCCGTGGGTGCTCGTCGCCGAGGATCACGGCTGGCGTACGGGGCTGTGGGCGTCGGTCGCCGAGTGGCTCGTGCTCAACGACAGACGTGTCGCGGCCGTGCCGCTGGGCGTGGACGGCTATCAGAGTTCCGGGGCGGCCTCCGAGCTCTTCGCGCGCGCGGGACTCGATCGCTCCGGGATCGCGCAGCGGGTGCGGGAGTTGCTCGCCCGGTAGATCCTTCGTATCGGGTCACGCTGCAGGCGTTCACAGGTTCTTCATCCGGGTCATCTAGAGTGTCGTTCGGAGGTGGCATGCCGTGTCCCGTGAGGTCTTGGTGGTCGATGACAACGAGAAGATCGTAAGCGTCCTCTCGGCGTATCTGGAGCAGGAGGGCTTCACGGTGCGTGCGGCGTACGACGGCCCTTCGGCTTTGGCCGAGGTCGCGCGCCACGTGCCGGACATCGCGCTTCTCGACGTCATGCTCCCGGGCATCGACGGCATCGAACTCACCCGCCGGTTCCAGCGCGAACACGCGCTCCCGGTGATTCTGGTGACCGCCCGGTCCGAAGAGGTCGATCGCCTCATCGGCCTCGAGATCGGAGCCGACGACTACATCTCCAAGCCGTTCAGCCCGAGAGAGGTGGTCGCTCGTGTGAAGGCGGTCCTTCGCAGGAGCGACGGCCCCCGCTCGGCGGATGGCGCGATCTCGATCGGTGGACTGGCGATAGATGCGGCACGCCGATCCGTGGTCGTCGATGGTGTCGCCGCCGAGCTCACGCGTACCGAGTTCGATCTGCTCGCGGCGATGGCCGCACATCCCGGGCGCGTCTACAGTCGGCTGCAACTTCTCGAGATAGCCACCGGCGACGCCTTCGAGGGCTACGAGCGCACGATCGATGCGCATGTGAAGAACCTGCGTAAGAAGCTCGGCGAGGACCCCAAGCACCCGCGGTACGTCCACACGGTCTTCGGTGTGGGATACAAGGTCGAGGACATCGCATGAAGCGGTTCAGCCTCATCACGCAGGTATTCCTCTCGATCGTGGTGATCTCGCTGGCCACCGCGCTCGCGACCGGCCTCATCGCCCGCGGCACGCTCGAAGGGGCCTTTGGCCGCTATCTTGAGGGCGGGTCCACCGGGGGGATGGGACCGGGCAGCGGCATCGGCCGCCAGATGCTCCTCGGCAGAGCGGAGCAGACGTTCCTCACGGCGGTGGATCAGGGCATCCTCCTCTCAGCGCTCGTCGCGGTCGCCCTGGCGGCGCTCGGCGCGTGGCTGCTCGCCCGGTATCTCGTGCGACCGCTGCGCAACCTCACCGCCGCCTCTCGCGCGCTTGCGGAGGGAGACCTGGCGCGTCGCGTGGACGAGGAGGGACCGGCCGAGGTCGCCGGGCTCGCGGTGGCGTTCAACGAGATGGCGGGGTCCCTCGCCGAATCCGAGGAGCTGCGTCAACGCATGGTGAGCGATGTCGCGCACGAACTGCGCAATCCGATCGCTGCGCTCAGGGCGCAGATCGAGGGCATCGCCGACGGAGTGCTGCCCGCCGATGAACGGCGCGTGGCGTCGCTGGTCGAGGACGTCGGGATGCTCTCGCGGCTCGTCGACGACCTTCAGGAGCTGTCGGTCGCTGAGGCGGGACGGCTCCGTTACGAGCCGGCGCTCTTCGACCTCAGGGAGCTTGTGGCGGCGGAGGTGGAGCGCGTGACACACCTGGCGATGCCCGGCGTGATGGTCACCTCGGCGCTTGCTACCGAGCCCGTGCTCGTCTCGGCCGACGAGTTCCGCCTCGCGCAGGTCGTGCGCAATCTGCTCTCCAACGCGGTCCGGCACACCACG
>JAFGAG010000076.1 GCA_016933785.1 Coriobacteriia bacterium
ATGCGCGAGACGTTCCTCGGCGACTGGGTGACCAACGACGAGAGTCTCGCCACGATCGCCCGTGTCTATCGCGAGACGGGCTATCTGATGGACGCGCACACAGCGGTCGCCTGGGAGGTGGCCGAGCGGATGCGCGGCGAGGACCCGGTGCTCGTGGTGTCCACGGCGCACTGGGCGAAGTTCGGCGCCGACGTGTATCGCGCGCTCACCGGCGTGGCCGCTGGGGCGCCCCTCGAGGGCGAGGCCGCACGCATGACCGGGCTGGAGCTCCTCGGCGAGGTCTGTCGCCTCGCTCCTGACGCGGCTCCCGTGCCCGAGCCGCTCGCCGAGCTGGCCTCCTTGCCCGAGCGCTTCGACGAGGTGGTCGACGCCGGGCGCGAAGGGATCGAGGCCGCCGTGCGGGAGTGGCTCGGCCACTAGAGACTGGTGCGCCGTCCCGGATGCACCCGCTGCCCAGCGAGGCTCCTACCTTGCCCCAAACACCGCCGCCGCCGGCGTCCGTGCTGCCTCAAGCCACGTGCTGCTCACGATTCCGTACGCACGCGTGTGGTCGGTCGGCAGTAGATCGCGTGGCACTGCGCCGGGTCCTGCTTCGCCCGCAACGGCGAAGCGAGCGCACTCGCGCCAGTCATCGAGGCAGTACCCCGTACGGTAGCGGCGCGTGCGAGCGGCACCCAGACCGAGGGAGCCGACGCAGACCGGACATTCGCTCGCGTACCTGCACAGCTCTGCCATGCCGCACACCTCCGGATCCGGTGTCTCACTGGTAGATTCGGCATGTGCCAGGGCCCACCTGAGGCGCTCCTGACGAGCGGCCTCGGCACGCACCTTTGGTGATGGTCGCCGCATCGTGTCCGCCTGTCGCCCGAATCCCGCCGCTCGGCTACACTGACTGTCGGGAGGGTGCGTCATGGACACCACGGGCGGACTCGCTGGCGCGCTGTCGCGCGCTCGCGAGTCTCTGCATGACCGAGGTAACGTCGTCGCAACCGGGATCGGCTACAAGGTCACCGGCGGCGTTCGCACCACCGACCTCGCGATCGTGTGCTCCGTGACCGAGAAGCAGCCGCTGTCCGCGCTCCTGGCGACCGACATCGTCCCGCCTGAGGTAGACGGCTTCCCCACCGATGTGGTCGCCACCGGGCCGATCACCGCGCTCGCGGCCCATGTCGATCGCATGCGCCCTGCGCCGGGTGGCGTCAGCGTCGGCCACCACCGCATCACGGCAGGAACACTCGGCTGCGTGGTGTACCGTGATGGCGAGCCGCTCATCCTCTCCAACAACCACGTGCTTGCCAACTCGAACGACGCCCTGCCTGGTGACGCGATCCTGCAGCCCGGCCCCATCGACGGCGGCACATCGGAGACCGACCGCGTCGCCGTGCTCGACCGCTTCATCCCCATCGTCATGGCAAGCGGATCGAGTACGTGCGCGTTCGCCAACGGTGTGGCGGCGGTCGCCAACTGGTTCGCGCGCCTCGGTGGTAGCAATGCGCGGCTTCTCGCCGTGAGCGAACGCGCCTCGGCCAATCTCGTGGACGCGGCCACCGCCACCCCACTCTCCCCCGACCTCGTGAGCGCCTCGATCTACGGCGTGGGTGACATCACCGGTCAAGCCCGCGCCGAACTCGGCGTGCCGGTGGTCAAAAGTGGACGGACCACCGGTGTCACGGTGGGCGAGATCCTGCAGGTAGACGTCACCGTGGATGTCGGTTACGGCGCCGGACAGGTTGCCCGCTTCTCCGACCAGGTGATGGCCGGCCCGATGAGCCAGGGCGGCGACAGCGGCTCGGCCGTGCTGGACGCACAGCACCACATCGTCGGACTCCTCTTCGCCGGCAGCGAGCGCACCACGGTGATGAACCGCATCGAGCATGTCTTCGACGCCCTCGAGATCGGAGTGTGACGTGAACCTCATCCAAGCCGTGATCGCGGCGTTCAAGCAACAGCCCTCCGCGCGTGAACGTCACGTAGCAGGCACGGGAGTCACGGTCGCCACGACCGAGATCCTCTCGCGCAACGCCGAGCGGTTGATGCGCACCAAGGGAGTCATGAGCGTCGGTGTGGGACGCACACCCCACGGCGAGCCGGCGATCGTGATCGGCACCGACCGTATGGATGCCGAGGCTGCCGAGGCGCTGCCCACCGAGCTCGAGGGCATCCCGATCATCCGGCACCAAATCGGCCATGTGGAGGCTCAGGACGTTCGGTGATGGCAGGCAGGACAGGCACGCCGCAGTCAAGACGTGGTGACATGCCCACCGCCACGCTCGATCTGCTGCGCAGAACCTACGACGAATGGCGCATCGACGGCGCCCCGCATATAGCCGCGGCCCTCACCTACTACACACTTCTCTCGGTGGCGCCGCTGCTCGTGGTCCTCGTCGGCGTGATCGGACGATACGTCGGTCGCCCCGCCGTGGCAGACCGCGTCCTCGGGCAAGCCGAGGTGCTCGCCGGCCCCCTCGGCACGCAGGTGGCAACCGAACTCATCACGGCCGCACAGCCCACCACTACAAGCAGCGTCGCATCATTTCTCGCGCTGGTACTCGCTGTGTTTGGCGCGATGCGCGTGTTCGGCCAGCTGCGCACGGCGTTCGACCGCATGTGGAACATCCCACCCGAGAAGACGCCGGACGGCGATCTTCGGGCGCAGATCCGCCACGCGCTGTCGGCTTTCGGGCGCCACAACCTCGCGGCGTTCCTCATGGTGCTTGCGGTGGGCGTGCTGCTCATCGCCTCGGTGGTACTGTCCAGCGTCCTCGCCGTTGCCGCCGAAAGGCTTGCGCCCTACCTCGACATCGGCCCCACGGGACTCCGCGCGCTCGAGGGGGCCGCCTCCCTCGTTCTCATCACCGCACTCTTCGCGATCGTGTACCGCTTCCTGCCCCGCACCGCTATCGGCTGGAAGGACGTCTGGATCGGCGCGGCGATAACCGCCGTGCTCTTCACGCTCGGCCGCGTGCTCCTCGGCGTCTACTTCACGTACGCGAGCCCGGGTTCGGCCTATGGAGCCGCCGGCTCGGTCGTGGCGCTCCTGGTGTGGGTCAACTTCTCCTCGCAGCTCGCCCTCTTCGGCGCGGAGTTCACCTACGTGTGGACCTACACGCACGGATCGCGAGCCCCCGACGCGCTCGAGCAGTAACGACTCCATCGACCCCGCATTCCCGTGCAACGCGAACGGGCGCCCCGGAAGGCGCCCGTTGCGCACTCAGTTGATGTCGCATCTAGAGCAATGGCAGGTACTCCTCGAGCTCGAACGGCGTCACGCGCGTGTGGTAGCGATGCCACTCGGCCTTCTTGTTGCGCAGGAACCAGTTGAACACCTGCTCGCCGAGGGCCTCGCGCACGAGATTGCTTGACTCCATCGCCACGATCGCCTCGTCCAGATCGCCCGGCAACTGACCGATACCGAGCTCGGCGCGGCGCGCGTCGGACATCTCGTAGACGTCGTCGGTCACGTCGGCGGGAAGCGTCATGCCCTTCTCGATACCGTCGAGCCCGGCCGCGAGCATCACCGAGAACGCGAGATACGGATTGCACGCCGGATCGGGTGACCTGAGCTCGATGCGCGTCGCGTTCTCCTTGCCCGGCTTGTACATCGGTACGCGCACGAGCGCAGAGCGGTTGCGGTGCGCCCAACAGATGTAGACGGGCGCCTCGTAGCCTGATACGAGCCGCTTGTATGAGTTCACCCACTGGTTGGTGACTGCGGCCATCCCCCGCGCGTGATGCAGGATGCCGGCGATGTACGACTTCGCCGTGGCCGAGAGATGGAACGGGTCATCGGCGTCGTAGAACGCGTTACGGCCGTCTTTGAACAGCGACTGATGCACGTGCATGCCGCTTCCGGCCTCACCGTAGATCGGCTTGGGCATGAAGGTCGCGTAGACACCGTTCGCCTGCGCCACTTCCTTCACGACCACACGGTACGTCATGACCTTGTCGGCCATCGAGAGCGCCTCGGCGTAGCGCAGGTCGATCTCGTGCTGACTCGGGCCCACCTCATGGTGGCTGTACTCCACCTGGATACCGAAGCGCTTGAGCATGCGCACCGTGTCCATGCGCAGATCGACGGCGAGGTCACGCGTGGTCTGGTCGAAGTACGTGCCAAGGTCGAGGACCTCGGGATCCTTGTCGCTCTTGAGGTAGTAGTACTCGAGCTCGGGGCCCACGTACATCGTGAAGCCCATCTCCTTCGCGCGCTCGAGGTTGCGCCGGAGAACGTAACGCGGGTCGGCCTCGTAGTAGCTGCCGTTCGGACGGATGATGTCGCAGAACATCGTGGCCACGAGCACGCCCTTCTGGCGCCACGGCAGGATCTGCAGCGTCGTGGGGTCGGGCATCGCGATCATGTCCGACTCCTGGATGCGCGCGAAGCCCTGGATCGAGCTGCCGTCAAAGCCCATGCCCTCGGTCACCGCGAGTTCGAGTTCCTCCACGTCGATGGTGAAGCTCTTGAGGAAGCCCAGGACGTCGGTGAACCACAGGTGGATGAACTCGATCTTCTGGTCCTTGATCGCCTTGATGGTGTCGTGCCTGAGCTGCTCGGGCATCGCGTCTCCTCGGATACGCACGGGTGGATATTGCGATAGTACTTCTCACCTATTTCCAACAGGTTACAATAGCCCAAATCGTCACGGCCGTGTGGCCCGACTCACCCAGGGGGTACCAGGAATGACCTTGCAGCGCCCGAACGCCAACGACGCGACACAGACCTCGAACCGGTCGCGCGACGTCTCCCCCGCATCCGGCATCTGCACGCGCTGTGTGGACGGCTGCCGGGGCAACTGCGAGGTCTTCAAGGCCTCGTTCCGCGGCCGCGAGGTGATCTACCCCGGTCCCTTCGGTGAGATCACCGCCGGTGGCGACAAGGACTACCCGATCGACTACTCGCACCTCAACATCATGGGCTATGCGCTGGGCGCGACCGGCCTGCCCGGCGGCGCGGAGGGCAACCCGGACAACACGCTCTTCCCCAACGCCAACACCGAGACCGAGTTCGGCCACACCAACAAGGTGAAGATGAAGGTCCCGATCTTCACCGGCGCGCTCGGCTCCACCGAGATCGCCCGCAAGAACTGGGAGCACTTCGCAGTAGGCGCCGCCATCAGCGGCATCTCGCTCGTCTGCGGCGAGAACGTCTGCGGCATCGACCCCCTGCTCGAGCGCGACAGCAACGGTCACGTCACCAAGGCGCCCGACATGGACCGCCGCGTTGAGAACTACCGGCGCTACCACCAGGGCTACGGCGACATCCTCGTGCAGATGAACGTCGAGGACACGCGCCTCGGCGTGGCCGAGTACGTCATCGGCAAGCTCGGCGTGGAGACCGTCGAGCTCAAGTGGGGGCAGGGCGCCAAGTGCATCGGCGGCGAGATCAAGGTGAACGATCTCGAGCGCGCGCTCGAACTCCAGCGCCGCGGCTACCTCGTCACGCCCGACCCGAACGACCCGGCCATTCAGGCCGCGTTCGCCGACGGCGCCATCCGCCAGTTCGAGCGCCACAGCCGCCTCGGCTTCATCGACGAGGAGGGCTTCTACGCCGAGGTGCAGCGGTTGCGCGACCTGGGTGCCAAGCGCGTGACGCTCAAGACCGGCGCCTACGGCATGCGCGAGCTCGCCATGGCCATCAAGTGGGCCTCCAACGCACACATCGACCTGCTCACCATCGACGGTGCCCCGGGTGGCACCGGCATGAGCCCGTGGCGCATGATGGAGGAGTGGGGTATCCCCACGTTCTACCTGCAGTGCATGACCAACGAGCTCGTGAACAAGCTCCGCGAGAAGAACGGCGCCTACATCCCCGACATCGCCATCGCCGGCGGGTTCTCCACCGAGGACCACGTCTACAAGGTCCTCGCGATGGGCGCACCGCACACCAAGGCGGTCTGCATGGGCCGCGCCCTCATGATCCCCGGCTTCGTCGGCAAGAACATCGACCTGTGGATGAAGGAGCAGAACCTGCCCAAGACCGTCTCCGAGTTCGGCACCACCAAGGAGGAGATCTTCGTCTCCTACGAGACGCTCAAGGCCGAGTTCGGTGCCGAGGTCGACACCATGCCGCTCGGGGCGATCGCCCTCTACACCTTCTCGGACAAGCTCAAGGTGGGCCTCCAGCAGCTCATGAGCGGCAGCCGCAAGTTCGACCTGCCGTCGATCACGCGCTCCGACGTGTTCGCGCTCACCGAGGAGGCCGCGAAAGTCTCCGGGCTCACCTACGTCATGGACGTACAGCGCGACGAAGCGATGCGCATCATCAGCGAGTAGGTGCGCGTGCCGCGCGTCGTGTAGACTGTCACATCGGCGCACATCGGGCGCCGCTTCCGGAAGGCCGGGGGCGGTGTCTGCGTTTGGCGCGAAGCACCCCACGAGCCACGGACGGTGAGTCGAGAACCTGTGACTGCCAATCGCATACCCGAACCCGTTGAGCCCCAGGCGCCGATGCCGCAGGACACCGCCACGTACGAGGCGGACGTCTCGAGCCCGCCCCGGCGGATCCTGCGCGGTCTGCGCACCTTCGAGTCGTTCCGCTACCGCGACTACTCGTACTTCTTCGGTGGGGCGCTGCTATCCAACATCGGCACCTGGACGCAGACCGTCGCGCTCGGCTGGGTGATCTACGCGCTCACCGCGTCGTCATCGTCGCTCGGCATCGTGAACTTCCTCTCGGGCATCCCGATCCTGTTCCTCACGCTGGCAGCGGGTTCACTCGTGGACCACATGGACCGCAGGAAGCTGCTCATCTGGGCGCAGGTGATCATGATGGGGCAGGCAGCGGCGTTCGCGTACCTGAACGCCACCGGGCACATCACCATCGGCTGGATCTACAGCCTCACGCTCGCAGGCGGCGTGGTCTCGGCATTCATGTCCCCCGCGTGGCAGGCGATGGTGCCCGACCTCGTGCCGCGCGCTTCACTTCTGAACGCCATCGCGCTCTCCTCGGCGCAGTTCAACGCGGCCCGGCTCGTGGGCCCGATGGTCACCGCGGGAATCATGGCAGCGTTCGTGGCCAACGAGAACCTCGGCATCACGATGGTGTTCACCTTCAACGCCGTGAGCTACCTGTTCGTCATCTGGTCGCTTGCGATCATCAGGCCGTCACAGGAGATCCAGAAGCGCGATGGGGAGTCGGCGCGGCACGCGCTCGGCGCCGGCGTGGTGTACGCGCGGCATCACCGGCACATCGCCATGCACCTGGCGACCGCCGCCATGCTCGTCATCTTCGGCATGACGTTCATGACGCTGCTGCCGGCTATCGCCGTGGACACGCTCGGACTCGGAAGCACGGGCTACTCGTCACTCATGATGTTCAACGGCCTGGGGGCGCTCTCGGGAGCCCTCGCGGTGGCGTCGCTCCCGAGGAGCGTGCGTCGCGAGCGCATCATCCGCTACGGGATCCTCGCGATGGCGGTCGGCTCGATACTGCTGGGGCTCTCCCACTCGTACGTGCTGTCGTCGGCCCTGCTCGTTATGCTCGGCGCGGCGTTCCTCGCCTGCGTGTCGAGCATCAACACCAACCTGCAGACTGCGGCGCCCAACCACCTGCGCGGACGCATCATGGCGCTGTTCGTCATCTCGCTCATGGGCATGATGCCCTTCGGCGCGCTCGGCTTCGGTGCGCTCGGTGACCTCGTCGGCCCGGGCGGCGCCGTGGTGGCTGGCGGAGTCGTGCTGCTCGCATGGTCGGCCTATCTGCTCGCGC
>JAFGAG010000077.1 GCA_016933785.1 Coriobacteriia bacterium
CTCATAACCCGAAGGTCGTCGGTTCGAATCCGGCCCCCGCGACCAAGACTTATCGCGGGTCCGAGGCGTAACACCCTCGGGCCTGTTTGCTTCTCCGGGAGTCCTGTTGTCCGGTCCGGCGGGGTGCTGCTCGCGCGGGCGCGGCTTGGCGTGACGTTCGCTTGCGTGAAGACCACCTAGGGAATCATGATGCGGAAGACGCGTGTGGCTAGCGTCGAGCATCCGCCCTCTCGACCATCGTCGTCCCGGGTACACCGGACTCGGGCCATATCGCAAGGACTGCGCGTGAAGACCCTTCGCCTCATCGTTGCCGTCGCTGTCGCACTGGCGATCGCGACTCCTGGCGTCGCCTCCGGTGCGGCAGACGGGCGTTCGACGTCCGAGTCGCGTGCTGCGGGGATCATCGTCAAGCCGAAGCCCGGTCGGGACATGTCGGCGCTCTCCCTTCCGGATGCTGCACGTGCGAGCGCGCGGATCGGCCGGAGCGGGCTCTACCGCGTCGCTGCTGGCCGGGACCCCGACCGGACGCTTGCCGCTCTGCGGGCGGATCCGGCGGTGGAGTGGGCCGAGCCCGACTACCTGCGTGAAGTCTTCGTGGACTACACGTCGTGGCCGAACGACCCCGACTTCAGGGATGAGGCGGTCTACCAGGTGAGTGGTGTGTTCCTCGAGCACGCGCGCTCCTGGTACCTCCGTGGTCCCGGCAGCATCTCGGCGGACACCGTCTGGCCGTACCTCGCGCCAGCGCCGCTCCAGCCGTACGGGGCCAGGGCAGCTGCCTCGGCGTTCCCGGTGGGGGTCATCGACACCGGGTTCTACATGGACCATCCGGACAAGGGCTCCAACATCACCGCCGGCAAGGACTTGCTGGACACCTACACGCATGCGACCAATATCACCACGACCGACTACGATGTGAACCCGCTGACGCCGACCTCTCCCGGTGACAGCATCACCGAGGTCTCGCACGGGACCTGCGTGGCGGGTGAGGTGGCGGCGGGCGTGAACAACGGCGTTGGCACCGTGGGCGCTGGCTACGACACACCGGTGCGTGTCTACAAGGTGCAGGGAGTCTGCGTTGACGGCATCCCGGAGTACGGGATCGATCCAGGTGAGGCCGTGATCCTCGACAGCGCGGTCATCGACGCGGTCTACCAGGCGACCGACGACGGCTGCAAGGTGATCACGATGAGTCTCGGCGGGCCTGAGCCGACCCTGGGACTCCAGAACGCCGTCGACTACGCCCACTCGCGTGGGGTGCTCGTACTGGCGGCCTCCGGCAACAGTGTGGATCAGCCTGTTCAGTATCCGGCCGCGTGCCAGCACGTGATCGCGGTGGGCTCGTACAAGATCGACGGCAACTCGGTCTCCGAACCGACGCTGCAGCGCTCAAGCTTCACCAGCTACGGCACAGGGCTCGATCTTCTCGCGCCCGGTGAGGGCATCTGGGGCTTCATCAAGCCTGACTTTGACGCCGACGGTCCCTACGTCATCGCACGCCCGGGCTACAGCCCGTACTGGAGCGGCACGAGCATGGCCACGCCGCTCGTGGCGGGGGGCGCGGCGGCTCTGTGGCGGTTGGCGCCGGCGCTCACCAACGACCAGCTGGCCGGGGTGTTGTTCGATTCGGCCCGCGACATGGGGCCTACGGACTACGACATCGGCTACGGGTGGGGCGCCTTCAACATGGGGGCGGCGCGTGCGGCACTGGTCAGAGATTATCCGGAGCTCCCCGCACCGACACTGGTCCTACGTCCTGCCGAGGCGATCTCCTCCGCGAGCACCAGCCTTTCGTGGCAGGCGGTCGCCGGCGTGGGCGTCACCTACCGGGCGGCGTTGGACGGCTCGACACTCGATCTTGCCGCGACGACGGTATCCTATACGGGGCTTGCGGAGGGGATGCACACCGCGTCCATCACTGCGATGAGCCTATTCAACTGGTGGGACCCGGTCCGTTCGACGACGACGGTGTCCTTCCTCGTCGACACGGTCACCCCTGCGGCGCCGACCGTGGGCTTCGCCGACAGCGCGATCACCTGGAACCGGACCGAGCCCACGCTCAAAGAGAACCGGGTCCGCATCGATGGGGGCGTCGAGGTCGTGCTTCCGGGTACTGCATCGAGCTACCCCCTGGGCAGCCTGGGGCCCGGCCCGCATGTGGCCGAAGTAAGGTGCGTGGATCTGGCCGGGAACGCGAGTGCGTGGGGCCGTCTCGAGTTCACCCTCGGCGATCTGCCGGAGACTCCCGTGATCGCGTCCTCCTATACGACGGCCGACGGTTCGTTCACCATCGATTGGCCCGACGCGCTTCGGGCGACCTCCTACCGCTACGTGCTCGATGCGGCCAGCCCGATCACCACCGTGAGCTCGAGCCTCACGCTTTCGAATCTTGGCGTGGGGCACTACCGGTTGTGGGTGTGCGCCGTGAACGCGAGCGGGACGAGCGAGTGGGCGACGGCCACACTGACAGTGGAGTCCTCACCGGTGCCACCGAGTCTCACGGTCACGTCCGTCGAGGGTACGACCGAGACGGGCACCGACCGCATCGGCACCGCGATCGCGGCCTCACAGCTGGCGTTCCCGGAGAACAGCACGTCTGAAGTGCTGATCGCCACAGCTTTCAACTGGCCCGATGCGCTGGGGGGCAGCGCACTCGGTGGCGCGCTCGGAGCACCCATCCTGCTGACGCGACCCGACGCGCTTCCGGATCCGGTGATCGCCGAGATCGATCGCCTTGGCGCCACGCACGTGATCGTGCTCGGCGGTCCGGGCGCGGTGAGCGCTGACGTGTTCGACGAGATCGACGCGCTCCCCGGTGTCACGGTGGAGCGCATAGCCGGGGCCACCCGCTACGAGACCGCACGGTTGGTCGCGCAACGCGCCGTCGATGAACTCGATACCGCGTGGGACGGTACCGTTCTTGTGGCGACGGGCGACGCGTTCCCTGACGCGCTCGGCGGGTCGCCGCTTTCGGCCGCCAGGGGCTGGCCGGTCTACCTGATGAGCCCGCTGGCGTCGCAGCAGCCGGGTCTTGTAAGCGCTCTGCAGGCCGATGGCGCCGATTCCGCGCTCATCCTCGGCGGCACAGGTGCGGTGTCTTCGACCTTCGAGACGCTGCTGCGCTCGGCGTTGGGCACCGCGAACGTCGAGCGGCTCGGCGGGGCCACCCGGTACGACACGGCGGCCAGGATCGCGCGCTACGGAGTCGATGAGGCGGGTCTCATGTGGGATGACGTGGCCCTGGCGACGGGCGAGCACTTCCCCGATGCGCTTGCCGGGGGCGTGCTTCAGGGGCGGAGCGGGAGCGTCATGCTACTCACGGCAGCAGCCGTGCTGCCGGAAGCGACTGCCGTCGAGTTGCGCGCGCGATCGGGCGAGATCCACGAGGTGCGGTTCCTTGGGGGCACCGGCGCGATCTCGCCGTCAGTGCGCGCCAGCGTGCTCTCGATCCTCGAGAGGTAGTCGGCTCGTCACACAGCCGTTCGGTGCCGCGAGGGCGCTGCCCATGTGCGTTCATCGCCCAAAATCGACCCTTCGCCGCTCCAGATATGCCGTTCGCGGTTCTGTAGTGGTGCGCCTCGTGGTGAGAAGTTACAATCCCCCAACCAAGCAGATAGCGTGGCTATCGCGACAGGTAAGGGGGTACGGCATGGTGCAGGAGAGGATTCGCAAGGCGCTCGCGCTGATGCTCGCGGCCGCCCTGGCGCTCAGCATGTTCGGGTTGACAGGCTGTGCGGCAGATGACGGTGGCGAGACTGACGGCGAGACGACCGACGGAGAGACGACCGGCGGCGAGGTCCAGACGATCAAGATCGGCGTCCAGACCGCGCTCACGGGCCCGCTCCCGGACTACGGGCTGGCAGCCAAGAACGGTGTTGAGCTCGCGCTCGAGGACTTCGGTACGTTCGAGATGGACGGCACGACCTACGAGGTCGAGCTCGTCGTCCTCGACGACAAGGCGGAGCCGACGGAGTCTGCGGTCGTTGCACAGACGATGGCCGACGAGGGCGTCGTGGGTGTCATCGGCAGCCTTACCACTGGCGCCACGCTGTCCGCGATCCCGATCTACTTCGAGAACCGTATCCCGCAGATCAGCGGTTCGGTCACCGGCCCCAAGGCCAACGAGACCGGTGCTGACACCTTCTTCCGCACCTGCTGGAACGACGCGGTCCAGGGCGAGGCGCTCGGTGTCTGGGCCATGGAGCTCGGCGCCAAGAAGGTCGTCCTGATGGACGACAACGGCGCCTACGCGGTCGGTCTTGCGGACGTGGCCGAGGCCACGCTGAAGGCCGAGGGCGTCGAGACGCTGCGTCAGAACTGCCAGTCGGGCGACAAGGACCTTTCGGCCCAGGTGGCGAACATCAAGGAGTTCGGTCCCGACGCGGTCATCTTCACGGGTTATCACCCGGAGGCGGGCCTGCTGCGTAAGCAGATGGTGGAGGCCGGCATGGCTGACGTCATCTTCATGGGTGGCGACGGCATCCGCTCGGCCGAGCTCGTGGCACAGACCGGCGGCGAGGCCAACGCCGAGGGCATCTACGCGACCTTCGGTGGCTTCCCCGAGGAGCAGCAGCCTGGCTACGCGGCGTTCGCTGCCAAGTACCAGGAGAAGTACGGTGAAGAGGTCGGCCCGTACGCGCAGAACAACTACGACGCCTTCGGCGCCTTGATCGAGGCCATCAAGCAGGCTGGTTCAACGGACACCGAGGACATCATCGCCGCCCTGCAGGACCTCACGTATGAGGGCGTCACCGGCACCTTCGGTTTCGCCACCGAGGCCGCAGGCGCGGTCGCCAAGGGCGACATCGTGGTGGAGGGCCTCACCCCCGCGAACGTACCGCGGTACGTCGTGAAGGACGGTGTGTGGGTTTCCGCCGAGTAGCGGAGGTCCACAGGTCCTGATAGCGAGACCGGGAGGCGTGGGAGCTCATCCCGCGCCTCCCGTGCGTCTCCCGCAGGTCGTCGGTCGACGAACGGCTCGGGAGGGATGCGCGCGGCGGGTGTTTGGTGCAGAATGCACGGAACGGGGCAGGGCGGAACATCCCACTGGCAAGGAGCACCGCGTGAGCTTCGATCACATCATGAGCGTCACCATCGGTGGGCTGACCGTTGGCATGATCTATGCCCTCATCGCGCTCGGTTACACGATGGTCTATGGCGTCCTCAAGTTCATCAACTTCGCGCACGGCGAGGTGTTCACGGTCGGTGGCTATGTGGCGGCGTTCACCCTGCTCGCCCTCGGCATCGACCAGAACTCCCCGTGGACGCTCGTCGCGGGCGCCGTGGCGCTCGCGCTTCTTGCTGCGGTCCTCGTACCCATGGCGCTCGGCTTCGTCATCGAGCGCATCGCGTACCGGCCGCTGCGAGGGAGGTCGCGTATCATCCCGCTGCTCTCGGCCATCGGCGTGTCCATCGTGCTGCAGCAACTCATCATCATCATCTTCGGGCCCAAGCCCGTGACCATCCCGACGCTCGCCATCAGCTCTGCCGCGGTGAGCTTCTTCGGTGTGAATATCCGCGTACTCGCGCTCGTGATCATCGCGGTCTCAGCGGCGCTCATGATCGGGCTCACCTATCTTGTGAAGTCGACCCGCATCGGCAAGGCCATGCGCGCCACCTCGCAAGACATGGAGGCCGCCGAGATGATGGGGATCGACACCAACCGGACGATCGCGTTCACGTTCCTCGTGGGCTCGGCGCTTGCGGGCATCGGCGGTCTGCTGGTGGTCATGTACTACGGCTCGCTCAAATACGATGCGGGCTTCCTCTACGGCCTCAAGGCGTTCACGTCGGCCGTGCTCGGAGGCATCGGCAATATCCCCGGTGCCGTGGTGGGCGCGATCGTGCTCGGCATGACCGAGACCTATGGCGTCAGCGTGGACCTCGGGTTCCTCGCGTGGTTCGTGGTCGCCGGCCTGGCGCTCGGCCTGTACGTGCAGATGGTCAAGGCACCGCAGCGGCGCCTCGCGCACATCGCTGACGAGCGCCGGACGGCCGAGTACGAGCGGAGCATCATGAACGTCTACCGCCTCGCTCCCTACCACGGCATCAAGACGCTGCTGGCCGAGCGCACCGATGCGCTGCTTTCGGTCTCCGCGGCACACGGAGTGCGTCTGATGGCCGGTAACGTCTTCCTCGCGGTGGTCGCCGCGGTGATGTTCGCCAATGCGAGCATGCGTATCGACACGCGATGGCAGCCGGTCATCGCGTTCGCGGTACTGATGGTCATCCTCATGTTCCGCCCGTCGGGCATCCTCGGCGAAGCCGTCACGGAGAAGGTGTAGCCATGGGAGCGACTCAGACGACACCGGTTCGTGAGGCCTCCCGCAGTGGGCTCCAAGACGTGCTGGCACGCGTGCCACGCTGGGCGTGGTGGACGATCTCGATAGCGATCGCGGCAGGCTTCCCTCTGCTCAACCTCGCTGGCGTGGTGGAGACCGCCTGGCTGCGTGTGGGTGTGGTCTCCCTCATCTTCGTGCTGCTATCGCTCGGCCTCAACATCGTCATGGGCGAGACGGGGCTGCTCAATCTCGGCTATATCGCGTTCTTCGCGTTCGGTTCGTATACGACCGCGCTGCTCTCATCGCCCAAGTTCGAGATCCGCTGGCCGTTCCTCGCGGTGGTGGTCGTAAGCACGCTCGTTGCGATGGTTGCCGGATTCCTGATCAGCCTGCCCACCCTGCGGCTGCGGGGCGACTACCTCGCCATCGTGACGCTCGCCTTCGGCGAGATCGTCCGCCTCACGATCATCAACCTGGTGCCACTGACCAACGGCCCCAACGGCGTCACCGGCATCTACTCGCCGCGACTGTTCGCTGACGCGAAGCCGGCGCTCGAAGGTGTCCAGGCCTGGTTCATCATCGACAAGCCGATCGAGTACTACTATCTCGTGCTCGTATGCGTCATCGTGCTCGCCGTGCTGCTCACCAACCTCAAGAACTCGCGTGTCGGCCGTGCGTGGAACGCGCTGAGGGAGGACGAGCTGGCGGCCATCTCCTCGGGTATCACGGCGGTCCGTGCCAAGATGCTCTCCGTAGTGCTCTCGGCGGGGATCGCGGGTTTCGCGGGCGCGCTCTTCGCGTACTACAGCAACGTGATCAGCCCCGAGTCGTTCCTGTTCATGCAGTCGGTCATCGTGGTCTGCATGGTCGTGCTCGGCGGCATGGGCTCGATTCCCGGCGTCATCCTCGGTGCGATCGTGCTCCAGGCGCTCCCGCAACTCATCCGTGAGGCGGCCGGCGCGGCGCGTAGCGACTTCGAGGTCTACCGGATGCTCATCTACGGCATCCTGATCGTGGTGATGGTGATCTTCCGGCCCGAAGGCCTGCTGCCGGATAAGATCTTCCGGCGCGAGGCGCATGAGGTCGATCCGCGCGAGCTCGAGATGACCCGCCAGTCCCTCTTCGACCTCGAAGAGGGCCAGAAGGACCTGGAGGTGTAGCGGGTGAGCGCGATCCTCGAACTCCAGGGCGTCTCGATGAGTTTCGGCGGCCTCAGGGCGGTCGATAGCCTGTCGTTCACGGTGGGCGAGAACGAGATCGTCTCGATCATCGGCCCCAACGGCTCGGGCAAGACGACCACCTTCAATCTCATCAGCGGGCTATACGAGCCCGACTCGGGCGACATCCTGCTCAAGGACGAGAGCGTTGCGGGGCTGCGACCGGATCTCGTGCACGACAAGGGCATCTCTCGGACGTTCCAGTCGCTCAGGCTCTTCACCAACATGAGCGTGCTGGAGAACGTGCTCGTGGGCATGCACTCGGTCACGAGCGCGGGGACGATCGCCTCGATGCTGCGCCTGCCGAGTGTCCGGCGCGAAGAGAAGGCGATGTACGACAAGGCGCAGGAGATACTCGGCATGTTCCCGGGCCGGTTCTCCGGTCCGCGGCAGCACCAGCCGGCGTACTCGCTCAGCTACGCCAATCGCCGCCGCCTCGAGATCGCCCGCGCACTCGCCTCCGACCCCGTCCTGCTCCTGCTCGACGAGCCGGTGGCCGGCATGAACCCGGCCGAGTCCCACGAAGTCATGGAGCAGATCAAGATGCTCCGTGACACGGGATACACGATCTTGATGATCGAGCACGACATGCATGTGGTAGAGGGTGTCTCGGACCGCGTCATCGCCATGGACCATGGCGTGAAGATCGCCGAGGGTACCTACGATCGAGTCGCGAACGACCCCCAGGTTGTGGAGGCCTACCTTGGCAAGCGAGCAGCCAACGCCACTGCTTGAGTTCCGGAACGTCCAGACCTACTACGGACGGATCCAGATCCTCAAGGGCGTGGACTACAAGGTGTATCCGGGTGAGATCGTGTGCCTGCTCGGCGGCAACGCCTCGGGCAAGTCCACGACGATGAAGACCATCCTCGGCATCGTGAAGCCCGCCAAGGGCGAGGTGCTCTGGGAAGGCGAGGTCATCAACGGCCTGCGCACCGCCGAGCGCATCAAGCGTGGGATCGCGACCGTGCCGGAGAACCGGCGGTTGTTCCCCAACCTCACGGTCCTCGAGAACCTCGAGATGGGGGCGTACACGCGGACCGACGCCGCAGCCATCGCTGATGACCTCGAGCGCGTGTACGGCTTCTTCCCCAAGCTTGCCGAGCGCCGCAAGCAGCGCGCGGGCACGCTCTCAGGTGGCGAGCAGCAGATGGTGGCCTTCGGTCGGGCGCTCATGAGCCGCCCGAAGCTCATCTGTATGGACGAGCCCTCGATGGGCCTCTCACCGGCGCTCGTCGATCAGAACTTCGAGCTCATCCAGCAGGTGAACGAGCAGGGTGTCGCGGTCTTCGTGGTCGAACAGAACGCCAACGCCGCGCTCTCGATCGCCGATCGCGGCTACGTGCTGCAGGGCGGGCGTCTGTTCACCGAGGGCACCGCCGCCGAACTGCTGGAGAACCCCGAGCTCAAGCGGGCATACCTCGGGGGGTAGGCGGCGCGTTCCGGAGGTCATGAACCGCGTCAGGCATGCTGCATCCGGCGTCGAATTCGCGTACCATAGGCTCGTACCACCAGGTATGTTCGCTGCCGCACGCCATGGCAGCCACATCTCTCATGGACGCTCGAGCACAGGGATCGGCGGGTTTGATGACAGCGAGTCCCACCAAACGCACATCGGCGGTCGCGGCGGTCATCGTCGTCCTCGCAATCATCGCCGTGATCGCGGGCCTGGTGATCTTCCAGTACGGCTACTATCAGCCTGACACGGCGGTCGCCTCCGAGCATCCCGAGTTCGGCTCGAACCCGTGTACGTCATGCAAGGTCTCTCAGCACGACTACACTCACGAAGTGCCGTACACCGGCGCCTGCGAACAGTGTCACACCACCTCGTCATGGCTCGTGACGCACTACACCCACGAGAACGCCGAGTTCAACACGTCATTCCACGCAATCATCGGATGCGAGCGGTGCCACACCGAGGGCGAAGCCGCCCCGTCGCCCGCATGCGAGACCTGCCACCAGAACCGCTCGCCCCACAACGCTGGCGTGCTCGCGTGCGCCCCGTGCCACACCGTGGTCGCGTGGTCGCTGCAGCGGGCGGTCCCGGAGGACCATCTCTCGCTCGAGGGAGGTCACGAGGGTGTCTCGTGCTTCGAGTGCCACACCGGCGGTGTGGTCACCGCAGATGGCGCTCCCCGTGGATGTGTCGACTGCCACGGTGAGAATCACGGCGGCCTGAGGAATTGCGAGACCTGTCACGACCCGGCGCGCGAGTGGGATCCGGTACCGGGCTGGGACCACTCGGTCTTCTTCAAGCTCGAAGGCCGTCACGCCCAGATCGAGTGTGGCGAGTGCCACACGAACGGGCAGTTCGCGGGCACGCCCTCTACGTGCGTCGGATGCCACGGTTCCATGCATGGCGGTCTCACACAGTGCCAGGACTGTCACGATCCGTCTCGCGGGTGGAGTCCGAAGCCCGGCTGGGACCACTCGGCCTTCTTCAAGCTTGAGGGCAAGCACCTGCAAGTCGACTGCGCCGAGTGCCACACCAACAACACCTTCGCCGGAACGCCCACGGTCTGCCAGGGCTGTCATCCGGTGGAGCACAAGAACCTGCCCCTCTGCGCGCAGTGCCATACGCCCGCAGGGTTCGTCCCCTCGACGTTCAACCACGATCAGTACTTCCCGATCACCGGAGGCCACGCCAAGCTCGCGTGCATCTCCTGCCATCCGGCGGGTATCTATGACGGCACGCCGACGGTCTGCACGGGGTGCCACGGCGTAGCGCACGGCGGTCTCACCGCCTGCCAGGACTGCCACACGACCAACGGTTTCGTGCCCTCGACGTTCGATCACTCGTCGCGCTTCATGCTGATCGGCACGCACGCGACACTCGCCTGTTCTTCGTGCCATCCGAACAACCAGTACGCGACCAACATCGGCGGAGGCTCCACCGACTGTTCGGCGTGCCACGCGAGCCCCCACGGCTCCGGGGTCACACGATGCGTCTCATGTCACCAGCCGACGACCTGGTGGGACCTCGTTCTGCCCGAGCATCCGGGTGAGATCAAGCTCGGTACCGAGCACTCGGGGCGCTCGTGCAGGCTGTGCCACCCCACACTGAAGTTCATCGACGACGCACCCAAGCCGTGCCAGGACTGCCACCTGTCCGATGTCCCGCACGTCGGCCCGGTGAATTGCATCGACTGCCACCGGCCGACCACGTGGGCCGAGCTGCACTTCACTCACCCCGACATCGGCGTACATGAAGCGCGTCCGTGGCTGAACAGCTACTGTCTGCGCTGTCACCCAGGTCCGGACTTCACGATCGTGGAGTGCACGAGCTGTCACATCTTCGTGCCTGAGTCGGAGAACCCGAGCGGTACCCCCTGGCCGATCACCGACACCAACACCACGACCGCCCTGCCCGAGTCTGCGACGCGGGCCGTGCAGCCTGCGGAGTCGAGACCGGGCACAGACACCACTCAGTAGGCAGAGCGTCGTGCTCGCTCTCGCGATAGTGGCTCTGCTGGGCTCTGCGGGGACGGCCTACGTTATCGGCTACGCCTTCACCGCCCCCCGGGACGCCTTTCTGCGCACGAAGCGGGGTGTCGTTCTTCTCATCGTCGCGGGGATCACGATCGTCCCGCTGCCGCCCCAGCTCATCGGGATGGACGAGGCGCTCGGGCCACTCGGCGGGATGATGGGGAACGCGGCAACAGCACTGGCGTGGCCCGCCGGACTCGGCAAGGGCGTGTACCTCGGCCTCTGGATCGCGTCGACGGCCCTCGGCTTCTTCGGAGGTATCCGGATCTGGCAGTTCGGTACGTCTGAGTGGCGTGGGGGCGCGAACCGGGCGTTCGACGCCTCGGCGGCGAGCCGGGTCTGCAGCCTGCTTCCAATGGCAGACCGCGTCGAGCAGGCGCTTGACACACTCGCCCAAGCTGGTCTTACAGCCAAGGACCTCTCGCGCGTCGTGGGGGAGGTCCGGGAGGTGGGCCGCCGTTTCTCGGACAGCCTTCCGCCTTCCGACGGCGAGGTGTACCGGCTCGTCTCATCGCGGGTTCCTGCGGCGGTTGCAGCCGCGATCACGGGGCTGCTCCTCGAGGGAGCGGGCAGGCGCGCGGCCCGAGGGTGAGCGGGGACGGGCGCGCTCAGATTCTGCGGTACTTCTTCAGTGCGACCACGTTCGCACCGAACAGCAGGACGATGAAGGCCCAAAGCACCACCAGGTCGAGCCAGACATCGCCCGGGCCGGCTCCCCGGAGCATCACCGCGCGCATCCCGTCTGTCATGTAGGTCACCGGGAACGCCCGGCTTAGCCACTGCATCCACTGCGGTGTCTGAGAGAGGTCGAGGATGCCGGAGAGCAGGATCTGCGGGATCACGATGATCTGCAGAAGCTGCATCATCTGGAGCTCGGTCGAGGCGAACTCCGAGACGAGGATCCCCATGAGCATCGAGACGAGTGCCATGGAAAGCGCGATGAACAACACGAGCCAGATGCTGCCGAAGTTGGGGAAGCCCACCCAGTAGATGCTTGCGAGCACGACGATCGCGCTCTGGACGAGGACGAAGAGCCCGAAGCCCTGTGCGTAGCCGAGCACGAGCTCCCAGCGGCGGAGCGGCATCGCCATGAGGCGCTCCAGCGTCCCGCCGGTGCGTTCGCGCAGGAAGCTGATGCCGCTTGTGACGAACACGTAGAAGAAGATGAACACGCCGATGAAGACCGGTCCGTGGTAGTCGAACGCGTGCATGTCGGCAGCACCATGGATGTAGCGCACCTCGGGCGGCTCAGGAAGCTCGAGCTCCGGGATCGGCAGGTACTTGGCGATGTCGATCTCGATGCCCCCCGGAAGGGTGATCGGCTTGATATCGAGTTCGAGCGAGACGAGCGACTTGCTCTGCGCCTGCGTGATCGCGCGCACGACAGCGCCGGTCTTGGACGGATCGGAGCCCTCCACCCAGACGGTGAGCGCGTCGTCCCGCGTCGTGACGTACGCGTCGGCGTTCGCGTCGGCCAGCCGAACCATCGCGTCGTTGTAGTCCGCCATCTCCGTCGTGGCGCCCGCGTCCGCGAGTGCGGCCGTGAAGTCCGAGGGCATGCTCTCCACGAGGATGAGCGGCTCGTAGGCGGGGGCACCGAAGATGGTGTTCAGCAAGAAGAGCGCGATCACCGGCGCAGCAACCATCATGAAGAGCGTGCGCCGGTCGTGGGCGAACTGACGCAGGATGCGTATCGTGACGGCGAGTGCGTTATGCATCGCGACCACCGCTCTCCACGGTCGCGAAGTGCAGGAAGGCGGCCTCGAGTGTCGGGGCCCCGGCGCGGTCCTTCAGGTCGGCCGGCGTGCCCATTGCGATGAACTCCCCGTCGCGGATCATCGCGAGGCGGTCGCACCGCTCGGCCTCGTCCATGACATGGGTGGTGACGATCAGCGTCCTGCCCTCGGCCGCCAGACGACGGAACGACTCCCAGATACCGACCCGGTGTAGCGGGTCGAGACCGATGGTGGGTTCGTCGAGGATCAGCAACTCGGGGTCGTGCAGCAGGGCTGTTGCAAGCGACAGGCGCCTGCGCATCCCGCCGGAGTAGTCTCGGACCGCCTTGCGCGGCTCCACCTGCAGGTTCGCCGTCCGCAACGCGCGGTCGGCGGCAGCCTTGAGGGCGTCGGCGCGCAAGCCGTAGATGGCGCCGAAGAACTCGAGGTTCTCTCTTGCGGTGAGGTCGAGGTAGAGTGCGTCGGACTGCGCCATGTACCCGATGCGCCGCATGAGATCGAGCGAAGGCATCGGCTCGCCGAATGCCATCACCACGCCCGAGACCGGTTCGGCGACCCCGGCCAGCACGTTCACGAGTGTCGTCTTCCCTGCGCCGGATGGACCGAGCAGGCCGAGGATCTCGCCGCGATCGACGCCGAGCGAAACACCACGGAGGACATCTTGGTCGCCGAAGCTCTGAACGATATCGCGTGCGGCGAGTATGGGCATATGCTCCTCCAGGGGCAGTCGAGCGCGGAGCGGCCATCCCCTGCAGGGTACGCTGCAAAACGAGTCGCGAGAAGTGCGGTACTGTCGCAGCGGCCCGTCCAGCGGTATGGTTTGCATAGGTTCATTGCAACTCTGCATACACCACAGGAGGAGTCTCGATGATCAAGGTCGCGGTGTGGGGAACTGGCATGATGGGTCAGGGTCTGCTCGGCTACATCCTCGATCGCCCGAAGGATGCCGAACTGGTGGGAGCGATCGTCACGAACCCCTCGAAAGAGGGCAAGCCGGTCGGTGAGCTGCTTGGTCGCTCGTGCGACGTCTGCATGACGACGGACGCTGCTGCCGTGCTGGCCAATAAGCCCGATGTGGTGTGTATCTGCACGCAGAGCAACCTCGACGAGGTCTCCGACCAGATCGAGGCGTGCGTTCGCGCCGGCGCCAACGTGCTCTGCATCGCGGAGAAGCTCGCGTATCCGTGGGCGAGCGATGCCGACTGGGCGGAGCGCTTCGAAGAGCTCGCGATGGACCACGACGTCTCGATCCTCGGTACCGGCATCAACCCCGGCTTCATCCTCGACGCACTTGTGGTGGCGTGGACGTCGATCTGTCTCAGCGTCGATCGCATCGAAGCGGAGCGCGTCAACGACCTCTCGCCCTTCGGGCCCACCGTCATGGCGAGCCAGGGCGTAGGCACGACGGTGGAGGAGTTCGAGCGCGGGGTCGCGGATGGGACCATCGTCGGCCACATCGGCTTCCCCGAGTCGATCGGGCTCATCGCCGACGCAATCGGATGGGAGATCGATGAGGTCGTCGAGACGCGCGAGCCCATCGTCACGACGGTTCCGCGCGAGACGCCCCACGTGAAGGTGGCGCCCGGCGATGTGTGTGGCTGCCGGCACATCGGTCGTGGGTACAGCAAGGGTGAGCTCAAGATCGAGCTCGTGCACCCGCAGCAGATCCATCCCGAGCTCGAGGGCATCAAGACGGGTGACTACATCCGGATCGTCGGCGAGCCGAGTGTGCAGATGGCCAACACGCCGGAGATCCCCGGCGGCAAGGGCACGTACGCATCCACCGGCAACTACATCCCGCTGATCGTGGATGCGCCGGCGGGTATCCTCACGGTGACCGATCTGCCGATCCCGCGGTTCTGGACACCCACGGCGTAGGCGGATCTCGACACGTACAACCAATGGCGCGCGGCCGAGCAGCCGCACGTGGCTCGAACAAGGGAGTCGGCGATGGCAGATACGATCCGATGCGACGTAGGCGATTGGGTGGAGATCGAATACGTGCTGCTTACAGCGGAAGACCGGGCAGCGGGCATTCCGGAGGACACGGCCGCGCAGCCTCTCCGTGCGTGGGTGAAGGGTTTCGCGCTCTCGCCGGCGATGATCGGTGATGAGGTGAGCGTCGAGACCATGAGCGGGCGGGTCGTCCGGGGGCACCTTTCGGAGACCGAGCCCGGCTACTCGCACACTTTCGGCACGCCGCCGGCCGAGATCGTCTCCATCGGCCGAGACCTGCGCGCGCGGATCTCGGCCTACCGCCCGAAGGGTGGTGAGTGAGATGGCCACACGCTACGAGCAGGTGATGGCACGCAAGGGCGAGATCATGAAGCGTGCCCTCGGCATGGACTACGCACAGTTCGAGCGGAGCCCCATTGCGTTCGACTACGAGGCGATGATGTCTGCCCACGGGTATACGCTCGAGCGGATCAGGGCCATCCAGCGAGCCGCAGGCGTGGGTCTCACGCCGCTTCTCGAGCTGCGCAATCTCACGGACCTCGTTCGCTCGTATGCCGAACCCGGACATGGCGCCCGTATCTTCGTCAAAGATGAGGCCGCCAACATGGCGGGCTCGTTCAAGGATCGCCGTGCGTCGATGAGCATCCATGTCGCAGCCGAGAAGGGTTTCGCGGGCGTGATTGCCGCCACCTCCGGCAACTACGGCGCCGCGGTGGCGAGTCAGGCGGCGAGGGCGGGGCTGTCCTGCATCATCTGCCAGGAGACGTTCGACTCGCGACATGTGGGGCAGCCTGAGATCGTCGAGAAATCGCGCATCTGCGAGGCGTTCGGCGCAGAGGTCGTCCAGATGACGGTCGGTCCGGAGCTCTTCTTCCACATGCTCGAGCTGCTCGAGGAGACCGGGTATCTCTCGGCGTCTCTCTACTCACCGTTCGGCGTGTCGGGCATCGAGTCGCTTGGTGCGGAGCTCGCCGAGGAGATGATCGCGCTCACAGGCGCTCCGCCCACGCACGTCGTGGTCACCCACGCCGGTGGGGGCAACACCACGGGCACCGCGCGCGGACTCGAGCGCGTGGGTGCGCACGACTCGGTCGTGGTGAGCGCGAGCGTGGACCTCTCGGGACTGCACATGGCGAGCGACACCGACTTCAATCGCAAGAGTTTCACCACCGGCCACACCGGCTTCGGCGTACCGTTCGCCACGTGGCCCGATCGCTCCGACGTGCCGCGCAACGCAGCGCGGTCGCTCCGCTACATGGATCGCTACCTCACTGTCACGCAGGGAGAGGTCTTCTACGTTACCGAGGCGCTCTCCAAGCTCGAAGGCCTCGAGCGAGGACCGAGCGGCAACACCGCGATGGCGGCCGCGGTCTCGCTCGCACGGGAGCTGCCCAGCGGTGCGACGGTCGTGGTGCAGGAGACCGAATACACGGGCGCGGGCAAGCACCACTGGTCGCAGCTTGCGTTCGCGAGGGCGCAAGGCATCGAGGTACGCGCGGGCGACCCGGCGGAGAACGTGCCGGGTAAGACGATCGTCATACCCGAACGACCCGAACAGATCCGGGCGCACGATGTGGATCTCACGCGGCTGCGCCGCTCCTACATCCGTAACGCACTCGCGCACGCCCCGGAGGGTTACGAGCCGACGCCGGAAGACGTCGTCTTCCTTGCCGAGGACACCAATACGACACCGTCCGCCGTGGAAGAAGTGATCGCGGGCCTGCGGGTCGGCTGAGGCGCAGCACATCGGTGAACGCCAGCGTTGGCGCCGCCTGCTAGAGGAACCAGGCCCCGATCGCGTTGAAGCTGTATCCGATGATGAGGATCCCCGTCACCACGAGGCCGAAGAAGGTCGCCAGCAGCGGCGTCTTCACGACCTTCTTGAGCATCACGAGCGACGGCAGTGAGAGCGCGGTCACGGCCATCATGAAGGCGAGCACCGTGCCGAGCCCCACACCCTTGCCTACGAGCGCCTCCGCGATCGGCAGCGTGCCGAAGATGTCGGCATACATCGGCACGCCGATCGCCGTTGCGAGCACGACGGAGAGAGGGTTCTTGTCGCCGAGCACCGCAGCCACCCACGACTCGGGGATCCATCCGTGGATCGTCGCGCCGATGGCCACGCCCGCGAGCACATAGATCCAGACGCGTTTGATGATGTCAGCCACAGCCTCCCGGGCGAACGCGAGCCGGTCGCGCGCGGTGAGGTCGGGGAGGTCGGCGTCGGCGAGGTGCGAACCGTAGACGAAGGGTTC
Organism: Coriobacteriia bacterium; assembly: GCA_016933785.1. GTDB lineage: Bacteria > Actinomycetota > Coriobacteriia > Anaerosomatales > Anaerosomataceae > Anaerosoma. The sequence continues at coordinate 16,932 of JAFGAG010000077.1, forward strand.
TACGAAACGCTCGAGCTTGAGCGCGCTGATGATCGAACCGCCGACGACCGCCAGGACGAGGCCGACGAACACGTACGCGAGCGCGATCTTCCAGTTGAAGACGCTTGCGAGCAGGAGCACGGATGCGAGGTCCACGAGAGGGGAGGAGATGAGAAACGAGAAGGTCACGCCGATCGGAAGCCCGGCCGACGTGAACCCGATGAAGAGCGGGATCGATGAGCAGGAGCAGAACGGCGTGATCGTACCGAGCAGGGCGCCGAGGATGTTGCCCCCGATACCGCTGAAGCGGCCAAGGATCTTCTTTGTGCGTTCGGGGGGGAAGTAGCTCTGCACGTAGGAGATGGCGAAGATGAGCGCCGAGAG
>JAFGAG010000078.1 GCA_016933785.1 Coriobacteriia bacterium
ATCAGGAGGTTCCGCATGTGTCTTGCGATCCCCGCACGCATCGTCTCTGAGCCCAACGAGATCGAGATGGCCGAGGTGGACATCCTCGGCGTCAAACGCCACGTCAGCCTCATGATGACCCCCGACGCGAAGATCGGCGACCACGTACTCGTGCATGCCGGCTTCGCGATCCAGAAGATCGACGAGGATTTCGCGGCCGAATCGCTCGACATGCTCCGGCGTATGGGCATCAAACACGCCGACGAACTCGCGGCCGAGATCGATGGCGCGCCCGAGCCCGCCGAGGTACCCGCCTCGTGAACGACATCCTCGAAGGATTCCGCGACCCCGCGGTAGCGCGCCAGCTCGTCGACGAGATCCATCGTATCGCGCTCCAACCATGCACGCTGATGGAGGTCTGCGGGACGCACACGATGGCGATCGCCAAGCATGGCCTGCGCGGCGTCATGCCGGAGACGATCAAGCTCCTCTCGGGGCCCGGCTGCCCGGTCTGCGTCACCGCCAACCCGGACATCGATCACGCCATCGAGATCGCGCGCCAGCCCGGCGTGGTCCTCACCACGTTCGGCGACATGATGAAGGTTCCTGGCTCGTACTCCTCGCTCTCACGCGAGAAGGCCGAGGGCCGTGACGTGCGCGTGGTCTACTCCCCGCTCGACTCGCTTGCCATCGCCGAGCGCGAGCCGGACAAGCACGTCGTCTTCCTCGGCGTCGGCTTCGAGACCACCGCCCCCACCGTGGCGCTCACCATCCGCGAGGCCGCTCGCCGGGGCCTCCCCAACTGGTCGGCGCTGTCGCTCCATAAGACCGTCCCGGGTGCGCTCGAGGCACTCGTGAACGACCCCGAGGTCCGGGTGACCGGCTTCATCCTGCCCGGCCACGTCTCCACGATCATCGGCACCGGCCCCTACGAGTTCCTCGCCACCGAATACGGCGTGCCCGGCGTGATCACCGGCTTCGAGCCGGTGGACGTACTCCAGGGCGTGTGGATGCTCGCAAAGCAGCTCGCCGAGGGACGCGCCGAGATCGAGATCGCGTATGGCCGCGGCGTCGAGGCGTCCGGCAACCCCGCCGCCATCGCCGCGATCGAGCGGTCCTTCGAGCCGTGCGATGCCGAGTGGCGCGGCATCGGCGTGATCCCAGGTACGGGCCTCGCGCTCCGTGCCGAGTACGCCGACTACGACGCTCGCATGAGGGTACCCGTCACGGTACCGGAGTCCCGCGAGATCAAGGGCTGCCAGTGCGGTGACGTACTTCGCGGCGTGGTCCTGCCGTTCGACTGCAAACTCTTCGGCAAAGGCTGCACCCCCGAGCACCCTGTAGGCCCGTGCATGGTCTCGAGTGAAGGTTCGTGCGCCGCCTACTACCGCTACACCGACTACGGCAAGGAGTAGGCGACCGCCTGCCCGCGCCCGATACGACGTCGACCACGGAGGTCCACATGCGCTCAGACCGCATCCTGCTCGCCCATGGCAGCGGGGGCACCATGATGAAGGAGCTCATCGAGGAGATCTTCGTGGCCGAGTTCGGCGACGAAGTACTCATGCGCATGGACGATGCCGCGGCGCTCGAGTTCCCCGGATCCCGGCTCGCCTTCTCGACCGACACCTACGTGGTGCACCCGCTCTTCTTCCCCGGTGGTGACATCGGCAGACTGGCGATCTGCGGCACCGTGAACGACGTCGCCACTTCCGGCGCCCGTCCGCTGTACCTCTCTGTCGGATTCGTGCTCGAGGAGGGCCTGCTCGTCGAGGACCTCAAGCGCATCCTTGTCTCGATGCGCGACGCCGCAGCTGAGGCGGGGGTCCGCATCGTCACCGGCGACACCAAGGTCGTGGAGCGCGGGCATGGCGACGGCTGCTACATCAACACCGCGGGCGTGGGCGTGTTGCCCGAGGGCGTCGACCTCTCCGGCTCGCACTGCCGACCGGGCGACGTGGTGCTGCTCTCGGGCACGCTCGGCGATCACGGGATCGCCGTCGTCTCCACACGTGAGGGCCTCGAGTTCTCCACGGACATCCGCACGGACGCCGCACCGCTCGCCGCCCTCGTGGCCGCCGTGCTCGAAGCCGCGCCCGACGTGCGGTGCTTCCGCGACCCCACGCGCGGCGGTCTCGCGAGCACGCTCAACGAGCTCGCGAGCGCCTCCGGCGCCTCGATCACCGTCGAAGAGACCGCCGTGCCCGTGAATGACCAGGTACGTGGCGCATCCGAGATGCTCGGCTACGACGTCTACCAGGTGGCGAACGAGGGCAAGATGGTCGCGGTCGTGCCGGCGGAACAGGCCGAGGCCGCGCTCGCCGCCATGAGAGGTGCGCCGTACGGTGCAGAGGCCGCCATCATCGGCACGGTGGCCGAATCACCAGCGGGCAAGGTCTACGTGCGCACGGCCTTCGGGGCGACGCGCATCATGGACATGCTCGTCGGCGAACAGCTGCCGCGGATCTGCTGACACGCCCATGGACGGAGACCTCGCGCTCGCGCCGGAGGACAGGCTCTCGGGGCTCGCCCGCATAGTGCTCGCTGGCGTCGTGTGGGGCACCATCCCGCTCGCTTTGCGCGCCGCGGATGGCGATGCCACGGTGAAGGTCTTCTACCGCGTCTTCTTCGCCGCGCTCGTGGTAGGCGCCTGGATGCTCCTTTCGGGCGGATGGCGCGAACTCACAGTACTCGGTCGTGAGAAGCTTCGTCAGGTCGCGCTCCAAGGCGTGCTGCTCACGGTGAACTGGCTGCTGTTCCTCTCGGCGTTCGAGTTCACCGAGGTGGCCACAGTCGAACTCCTCGGCTACACCGGCCCGGTGTTCGTCGCGCTGCTCACGCCGTTTGTCACCGGCGACCGGTTCGACCGGCGGATCGTCCTGCCGCTCGCGCTTTCGCTTGGTGGCATCTCGGTCATCTTGTTGCGCCATGGATTCACGCTCGGCACAGCCCGGCAGGTGCTCGGAGCCGCGCTGGCAGCAGCATCCGCGCTCACCTACGCGGCGCTGCTCCTGCGCTCCAAACGGTTGCTTCGGGGTATATCCACCGGCGCGTTGATGCTCGCTCAGTACACGATCGCCTCGGTCATCCTGTTGCCGCTGGTGATCTACGCGTACACCACAGGCAACGGCCCCACATCCGCCGGTGCGTACGGTGCGCTCGCCGCCCTCGGGATCGTGCATACAGCGCTCGCCGGGCTTCTCTTCTTCTCGGGGCTGCGTCGCGTGCGGGCCGATCACGCGGGTATCCTCATGTACGCGGAGCCAGTGAGCGCAGTGATCTTTGCGGCGCTCTTCCTGCACGAACCGCTTACGGCAAGCATCTTCGTGGGCGGTATGATGGTGGTGGCCGGCGGCGTCATCGTCGCCCGGATGGAGCCGATGCCCGGAATCGAGACACCCGAGCCCATCATCGACATCGGTGAGGCCTGAGGAGGCGCTATGGCTGCGCGGGAACGACTGATCGAGTCCGATGCCGTACGCAGACTTCGAGAGCGCGACGCCAGCCTCTTCAGCAGCGATCTGGACCAGCGTATCCCCATCATGCAGCGGCTCGGATGGACCGACCTCGCCGAGAAGGCGACTGGCCGGATCCCGCTTCTGACGGCCCTCGCGGACTCGATCGTCACCGAAGGAGCGACCGACATCCTCCTGCTCGGCATGGGCGGCTCCTCGCTCGCAGCTCTCGTCATGGAGCGGATCATCGGTCGCGGTCCCGGCTTCCCCCGCCTTCACGTTCTCGACACCACCTCCCCGGTGCAGGTCACCGAACTGCTCCGCTCGCTCGCCCCGGAGACCACGTATGTCGTAGTGGCAAGCAAGTCGGGAACGACCATAGAACCCTTGTCGCTGTATGCGGTCGTGCGTGCATGGTTCGAGCGAAGCGGTCTTGAGAAGCCCGCGATCGGCCGTCGTGTCATCGTCATCACCGATCCCGGGTCGCCACTCGAGAAGCTCCGTCAGCGCGACATGCTCCGCACCACGATGACCGCTCCCGCGACCGTCGGCGGCCGCTACTCCGCGCTGTCGTTGTTCGGCCTCACGCCGGCCGCGCTTATCGGCGTGCACCTCCCGAGTCTCGTCCTGCGAGCGCAAGCGATGGAGGCTGCATGCACGGCACCCGTGGATGAGAACCCAGCGGCGCTGCTCGCGGCGTGGATGACCGATGCCTGGGAGACCGGCCGCGACAAGCTCACCTTCGTCACCTCGGAGCGGTACGCATCGTTCGGCCTGTGGGCCGAACAGCTCGTGGCCGAGTCGCTCGGCAAGGACGGCGTCGGCATCGTGCCGGTCATCGAGCCCACTCCGACGGACGCGGGCGCGTACGGCCCGGACCGTGCGTTCGTGGTCTTGCGCTTCGGCGATGACACGCGGACCGCCGACTGGTCGCGGGCGATGGCGGCCGTGCACCCGGTCTTCGAGCTCACGGTCACCGACGTCTTCGATGTGGGTGCCGAGTTCGTGCGATGGGAACATGCGGTCGCGCTCGCGGGTGTGCTGCTTGGCGTCAACCCGTTCGACGAGCGCTCGGTGACCGAGGCCAAACAGGCGACGTCCGCGATCCTCGAGGGCGGCTCGTCGGAAGTGCCTGCCGCAACCGCCGATCTCGGAGGGACGTGGATCACGTGCGCTGGAGGGCTCACCTGTACATCGCCCTCATCACGGATGGAGGCGATCCGCGCCGCGCTCGATGCGCTTGCGCCCTCTGACTACCTCGCACTCCTCGTCTACGCGCCCGACGATCCGGAGCGCCTCGAGCCGCTTGCGGATGCCTGCACAGCTGTGTCACACCGCACGGGGCACGCCGTCTGCATGGAGCTCGGCCCCCGCTACCTGCACTCCACAGGCCAGCTCCACAAGGGCGGCCCCAACACCGGCGTGTTCATCCTGGTGACGGCGCGAGACCGTGCCGACGTGGAAGTGCCGGGCAAGCCGTTCGGCCTCGCGGCACTCCACCGCGCACAGGCCGAGGGTGACCTCGTGACGCTCGCGCGTCACGGACGCCGCGTGCTGCGGCTCGACCTCCCCACCACCGATCCAGCGGCCCTGGCTGCGCTGGCAGACGAACTCACGGCCGCTGCGAGCCGCTGACAACACTCCAACCGCGCGCCCGGACACAAGCATGCCGGCCTGCCTTGCGGCGAGACCGGCATGCCCTGCCCGGGCCTTCTGGGGGAAAGGCCCGAGAACCCGGGATCACTTACCCTTTGCGAACATCGACCCGACCTTGTCGAGGCCATACTGCTTCTCATGGCGCTCGCTTGCCGTGCCGTGGATGCGCATCCAGATGTGGTCCACGTTCTTTGGCAGCTGCCCGTCGAGCTTGCTCACGATGATGATCGTGGCCAGACCGAGCGGGAAGGTGAAGAGTACCGGGTAGGTCAGCGAGCCGACGAAACCCAGGACACCCTCGTGTCCGATCGTGCCCAGCTGCTGGAGGATGTTCAGGAAGATGATCGTGACCGCGCCGATGAGACCGACGACCATACCGGCAGTGGCGCCCTTCTCGGTCGTGCCCTTCCACCAGATGCCGGTGAGCAGCATCGGCACGAAAGCCGAGGCACCGACCGAGAACGCCCAGGTCACCATCATCGCGATGAGCGCAGGGTAGGCCTGGTCGAGACCGAAGTACGGGATGGCCAGACCGATGAGCAGCGCGACACCTGCAAACGCCAGCACCGCTGTCTTGCCGAAGGCGACCCGCTTGGCCTCGCTGGCGTCCTTGTTGATGTACTTCTCGTACACGTCATGGCCAAGAGCAGACGCGGCAGCGATCAGGAGACCGCCCACGGTGGAGAACATCGCCGCGAATGCGCCGGCTGAGACGATGCCCATCAGCCACTGGCCACCGAGGATCTCACCGAGTGCCGGCATCAACTGATCCGGCTTGGTGAGCAACCCGTGGACCGAAGCGGCGTTGAGCGTCCCGCCACCGGCCAGGTACTCACGGATGATGCTCAGGCCCGCGAGACCCGCGATGGTCGATCCGATGTAGAAGACGCCGATGAACATGAGCACCCAGAAGGTCGAGCGGCGCGCCGCCTTGCCCGAGGGGTTCGTGTAGTAGCGGTTCAGGATGTGCGGCAACCCCGCAGTACCCAGCACGAGCGCGAGGACCATGGAGAACTGGTCGAAACCGTTGTAGCGATGACCGGGCTCATTGAAGAGCATCTCGCGCTCCGGATGCAGCTTGTTGGAAGCGTAGAACGCGATGGGCGTCTTGCCCTCGGCGTTGCTCGCAATGAACTCGTCGACCGTGGCCATCTCTTCGGCGGTCATGACCTCGGCCGCCTTGTCGTAGGGCGTCACGCCGTTGGCGTCGGGCGTCGTCAGCTCGGCGACCGTGTACGCCTTTGTGTTGACGATCGGCTCTCGTGACGCCGCCTCGAGCTCCGAAGGGTACCCGAAGCCGTTGCCGAACGCGAAGACCACCACGAGGATCATCGCGAAGGCCAGCCACCAGAACTGGAAGATCTGGTTCATCGTGGTGCCCTTCATGCCACCCACCGACACGTAGAAGGCGATGATGGCGGCCACGACGATGACGCCTGAGGTGTACGCGTCCAGACCGAAGATGCCCTGGCCGACCAGGACCTGCCAGGTCGTCCCGGCGCCGTACATCTGCGGAGCCATGTAGAACAGGGAGGTGAGCAGCACCGCGATGACGGTGATGAGCCGGATACGGCTGCTACCGAACCGGCCGAACGCGAAGTCGGCCACCGTGTACTCACCAAAGCGGCGCAGTGGGGATGCGATGAACAGGACGACCAGCATGAAGCCGCCTGCAAAGCCGGCAGCGTACCAGATGCCGTCAAGGCCCGATGCGTAGATAGCGCCCGCGACCCCCAGGAACGAGGCGGCCGAGAGGTAGTCGCCCGAGATCGCGGAGGCGTTGGCGAAGGAGCCGACCTTGCGGCCTGCGAGGTAGAAGTCCGCGGTGGTTCGTGTGAAGCGTCGTGAGAAGACCGACAGGCCGATCGTGAACAGGGTCAGCCCGACGACGAGGATGATGGCGATGGTGTTCATGACCGCACCCCCCCGTTCATCGTGCCAGTGGCTATGTCGTCCGCCATCGCAAGAAGTCGTTCGTCGAGCCTGTCGGCCTGCTTGGCGTATGTCCACGCCATGACCCACAGGAAGACGAAGTAGAACAGACCCACGAACAGGTAGTTGGCGGTGAAGCCGCCCAGGATCTCCACTGAGTACCAGGCCGTCCACCACACGGACGATGCCGGGACCCCGAGCGTGACCGCGAAGAAGATCGCGCCGTAGGTGAAGCTCAGTTTGCGCTGGGCCCGGAAGACGGTGTCCACGCTCTCGATCGTGTCGATGTGATCACCGTGTTGTATCTGACGGCCATCGGCAGACAGTGTTGCCGGGGCATGTGTGGTCGTATCTCCCATCTGTGCACCTCCTTTGTCCGAAGACGGATATGAGCGACCAGCGATCACTCGGACTTGACGACGAGAACGGGGATCGGTGAGCCCTTGACGACGGTCTCAGCCACGCTCCCGAGGGCGATGCGCTTCAGGCCCGTGCGCCCGGTGTCACCGACGACAATCATGTCGGCCTTCCAGTCCTCGGCCACGTGCACGATCCGCTTGGCGACGCCGCCCTGGACGACCTCGACCTCGCACGGGACCCCGTTGCGTTCGCACATGGTCTTAGCGAGCACGAGGCCCTTGACCGATGCGTGGACGCCCTCGTAGGCCTCCTCGCTCATCACCTCTTCGGGATACTCGAGGGCCTCGAGACCTGTATCCACGTAGATGGCCTTGATCGTGCCGCCGAACGTCTTAGCGAGCATCACCGCGTACTCGGTTGCGGCAACAGACGGTGCGGAGCCATCGGTCGGCAGCAGGATGCGCCCTACTTCGTGACAGATCTCATCGATGTCACCGAGCTTGATGTCCTCAGCCGAACCCTTGATGCAGACGTCCATACGTCCCACCTCCCCAGTTTCCGATGCAGACGAAGGATGCGCCTGCAAGCTCAGGCTAGGGCCGACCGGCGGTAAGCGGAACGAAGTCCCCGTATGCGGCGCTGGCGGCTCGGCAAGGGGCGGCTATGAGGCGGTAAGCGGCGAAACGTCACATCAGGACGTGTGGAGAAGACCGTTCACCGCATGTGGGATGCCGTTCATCGCGCACAGATCCGCGTCGGGACGCTGCTAGAGCTCGATGATCCGGGCAGCCGGGGGCTCAGCGGCACAATCGAGCAGGGCAACGGTGGGCCCACGGCCGTCCCGCGAACGCCCGCCCGCGCTCCCGGGGTTGACGTACAGGACTCCATCCACGGACTGGACCGACGCTCGGTGCGTATGGCCGCTCACCACCACCGACACGCCCGGCGGCAGTCCGTCCCGCAACAGCGATGCGGCGTGGTGGATCATCAACACACGGTACGTACCGAATCGCAGGAGTGCCTGTTCCGGGAGCCGCCAGCCCAGATCGCCACTGTCCATGTTGCCGCGAACAGCGATTACGGGCGCTATCGTCTCGAGGTGATCGATGATCCAGGGCGCGCCGACATCGCCCGCATGGAGGATCTGATCGACTCCGACGAACGCAGCATCCACCGATGGGGGCAGTGTTCCGTGCGTATCGGAGATGATGCCGACGAGCATGACTACAGACCCAGCGTCCGCTTGAGCGCGGGTGCTCTGCGTCGGGAGACCGGGATCTTGGTCTGCGCTCCATCTTTGAGCGCGAGCTCCATCGTGCCACCGTACATCGGCGCGACTTCCGCCACCTGCGCCAGGTTCACGAGATACCGGCGATGCACACGGAAGAAGCCCTGCGGCTCGAGACGGTGCTCGAGATCCGCGAGCGAGAAGGTGGAAAGATACCGCTCGCCATCGGTGAAGATGTAGCTGTAGTCGTCCTTGGCCATGATGTGGGTGATATCACCCACCTGAAGGAGCAGCTTACGGCCGGTCTTCTCCACGGGGATGCGTTCGATCCTGGTCGGTGCCTCTGCCGCGGGCGCGATCCGCTCGAGAGCGCGCTTGAGGCGGGCGGTCTCCACCGGCTTGACCAGGTAGTCGGCGGCCGCCACCTCGAACGCCTTCACGGCGTGCTCACTGTGGGCGGTCACGAAGATGAGCGCGGGCGGATGCTCGAGTCCTGAGAGCGCCTCGGCGAGCTGTATGCCGGTGATCCCGGGCATGTCCACGTCGAGGAAGACGACATCGTAGGGGATCGCGCGGATGAGCTGCAGCGCCTCAGTCGCGCTTCCGGCCTCACCCACCACCTCGACCCCACCAGCCTCGCCAAGAAGGAACCGGAGCTCCGACCGCGCGGGCACCTCGTCATCGACCAGCAGCGCTTTGAGCACCATCGTCACTCACTCGCCCCCGACGCTGTCGGCTCCATGATCGTCACCGTGACCACGGTCCCACTCCCCCGCTCGCTCTCCACACGTAGCCCGCTACCGGGGCCAAAGTGCCCCCTGAGCCTATCGTGAACATTTCCGAGGGCGATGCCTAGACCCGTGCCAAATCCCACCTCGAGCACCCGTGGAAGCTCTTCTGGGGTTATTCCCACTCCGTCGTCGACGACCTGCACCCGGATAGCATCGTCCTGGCGGATTCCCGCGAGCGTGATGGTGAGCGGCCCGTCAGGCCGGATCCCGTGCTGGACACAGTTCTCGACGATGGGCTGCAGGATGAAGGCGGGGACCGGAGTATCGAGGATCGCTGGATCGAGCGCGTCCACCACGCGCAACCGGTCACCGAAGCGTGCCTGCTCGAACCGCAGGTACGTCAGCGCGTACTCGACCTCCTGGCCGAGCGGCACGAGCCCCTCGTTGTCCTCGAGCATGCGCCGGTAGAAGGCGGCGAACTCACGCAGCAGTTCCCGCGCCGTCGCCGGGTCGGTGCGGATCAGCATCGCGATGGTGTTGATCGTGTTGAACAGGAAATGTGGGTTGATCTGCGCCTGTAGGGCCTTCAGCTCCATGCGGCACGCGAGCTCGGTCTGACGCTCGAGCTCGGAGAGCTCGAGCTGGGTCGAGAGGAGCCGCGCCAGACCGCTCACCATCGCGATCTGCGTCTCGTTCAGGAGTCTCGGCGTGGTGTAGTAGAACTTGAGCGTCCCCACGGGCTTGTCCCTGATCTCAAGCGGCACGACGATCGCCGCTTTGAGCAGACATGCCGATCGCGGACACCCGATCTCCTCTTTGGTGCCGAGGATGCGATGCTCGTTCATCTCGATGGCCTCGCGCGTCGCGCGGGTGAGGATCGGGCCGCCCACCTCGTGATGGTCCTCGCCGAGTCCGGCGAAACCGAGCACCCGCTCGGTGTCGGTGATGGCGACGGCCGCCGCCTCGCTCTCGGCGAGCGCGAGACGGCACACTTCCTGCGCGGTATCCGCATCAAGGCCGCGCCGCAGGTACGCGAGAGAGCGGTCGGCGATCACGACGATCTGGTGCGATTGCAGCGCCCTGACGTGGTCGGGGCGGCTGATCAGCCGCATGGCCGCGGTCGCGACTGCGATGAACCCGAGCGTGACCGTCACAGCCGCGGTGACCTCCTCGGGCAACGCACCGGCAAGCCCGGCAGCCGCCACGGCCGCAAGCGCCACGGTCACTGCAAGCAGCACTGCATCAATCACCCACGAACGGATCGATGCGATCGCCCTCGCCTCCTTTGAGGTCGCTCCCGAGTGTCAGGAACGCGTACCGCCGGCCGGTGAGCCGGAATCCCGCAGCCCGATACAGCGACAAAGCGGCTGCGTTGTCTCCCTGGGTCGACAGCGTCACGTGCCGTGCGTCCGCGGCGCATGCACGCTCAAGCGCAGAGCGAAGCAGATGCATACCCACGCCACGGCGCCGGGACTGCGGTTCCACACAAAGCCTGCCAAGCACCGCCGTGCCGCGATCGACAGTGACGAGAGTATAGCCGAGGCACCGACCATCATGCTCGGCCACGGCGAGCCCGCCGGCGGCGCAGAAGCGCTCGAGGAGCCGCCGATCGTATCGCCAGAACGGTGTGAAGCACGCGGCGTCGACCTCGAGGATCGCCGAGATGTCGGTGGGCGATGCGGCCCGGACCATGGACATGCCAGGCTCCGCCGTCTGAGCGGACGGACCGAGCGTGGTCTCCAACGTCTCCAGCATCTCGCGTATCGTGAGACCCGCCGCACGGTAGAACGGCACGTCAGCCTCGAGGACCGGTGGGCTCACCAGGCCGGAGAAGCCGTGATCGGTGGCACAGACATGCAGGTCGGTGACCGCCGCCGGCAGATCGCGATGAGGGCACCACAACGCCTCGATGGCCAGCAGGTCGAGGTGATCGCGCCATCGGTCGAGCACGGCCACATCCCCGCGCGCGTTCACCTGGATCGCCCACGGGCGGGTGCGATGCACGGCCACGAGCGTCGCCTGATCGGGAAAGAGCCGTGCAGCGACCAGCGGCCGGTAGAGGCGCTCGAGTTGTGCGGTCGTGGCGTCGGCGTAGCGGCGTGCGGTCATCACAGCCACCCGAGCTCGTTCGCCGCCAGCAGCCCCCCCACGCCCAGCAGCAAGATGGCGAAGCCGATCCGGACGGTGCGCTCCTTGATCCGTGCAGTCACCCGCGCACCCAGCATCGCGCCCGGGATCACGCCAAGGGACAGGCCGAGCGCAATCGACACGTCGACGTGGCCAAGGATGTAGTGCGTGATCGTCCCCGGCACGGCGAGCAGAAGCACAGCCACGAGGCTCGTGCCCACCGCGCGCTTGGCATCGTACCCGAGGAACCGCACGAGTGCCGGCACGACCACGAAACCGCCACCCACGCCGAGGAAGCCCGAGTAGAGGCCGGTCACAACGCCGATCGCCGCGAGCCAGGCCCACGATCCGCGGCGCCTGTCCGTGGCCTCGACCAGGTGGGCTGGAGGATCTGGCCGCAGCGCGAGATGCAGCATGTCGATGGCCATCCAGCCGATCAATGCGGCGGTGACATACAGCACGAAGTCGCCGCCTACGAGCGAGGTGAGCCACGCGCCGAGCACCGAGAACCCGGCGCCAACGATGCCGATCGAAAGTCCCGCGCGCAGGTCGAGAAGTCCCCTGCGAGCGTACTCGACGAGACCCGAGATCGCGGTCGGGATGATCACGGGAAGCGGCGTGCCGACGGCGACGAGTTCGGAGCCGCCGAGCAGCAGCCGGATCGCCGGTGTCGTGATGATGCCACCGCCGATACCGAACTGCCCTGACAGGTAACCCGCGGCGAATCCGATCGCGACGGCAGGAAGCCACGATCCCGTCATGCGCTCAGTCGGCCCTGATCACCGGGAACCGGCCCGTGAGGGCCCCCCGGTCGACGCGGCGTTCGCCCGAGAAGAGCGACTTCAAGGCGATATCCTCCCAGAGCCGATCCATGAGCATCGGCCAGCGACGCTGGAAGGTGAAATACCGCTCGCAGTTCTCGCGGGCGTAGTCCTGTGCCGCGGGGACGACTTTGGTCGCGATGTCGAGATAGGCGCCGCGTTCGTTGCCCCCGACAGCCCGCAATAGGGCGGTGATACGCGTCCGCCAACCGATCGAGGCATCGACAAGGTGCCCCGGATACGGCATCAGCGATTCGGGAGTCACCTGACGCAGATCGACCTGGGACTTGGCGAACTCGAGCTTTCGGTGGGTGTAGATGAAACGGAACACGTCGTGCCGGAACACGAGCGCCCGGCTCGGCGGGACGGGCGGACGGTGCAGAATCGACCAGCCGCTGTCGAGGTACATGTCCGCCCCATGCATGCGGACGTCGATCACGTAATCGACGTCCTCCCCACGGATCGCCCACGGATCGAACGGGACATTGCAATACACATCCCGGTGAAGCGCCAGACATCCTCCGAAGGCGAGCGTAGTGGGCTTGATACGCGGCGGCTTGCCGACGGAGGCTATGGCGCGGTCGAAGTGCTCGTTCTGCCGCCAGAACGTGTCGACCCACGGCGTTGGCCCTGCCGTCTCGCACGAGCCGCGCTCGTTGCGGTAGTAGCCCGACTTGGCGAGCACCGGGCGGCCCTTCTCGTCGGGTTCGCCAAGGTTCTCCGTCGCGCGGACCAGGTAGTCGGCGTCAGTCACGACCTCATCGTCATCGATGAACACGATCGACTCGCTGCCGAGCACCGCCGCAACGGCCAGGCCCACGTTGCGCACGCCGCCGTAGCTGGTCAGATTGGCGCCGTCCATGATATCCGCGAATTCGAGCTGCTCGAGTCGGCGGTGCAACGACCCCATCTCAGCCGGACCCACCACGAGCGAGTCGATACCCGGCATGTCGTCGAGCAGCTCACGCACGCCGTCTTCAGCGGCATTGGCGGTGCTCTCGTCCGCCGCGGCGACGATGATCACGACCTTGCCGAGGCCGACAAGCCCCTCGAGCGAGCGGACACATTCCGAAAGCGGGCCGAGCTGACCCACGAGCGTGGGATGGTCGAAATGGGCGGCACTGCGGTCCGCTCCACGGCTCCTGCGGCGCGTCCAGAAGGTCGGGATGATGACGGTTGGTTGCACTGCGGTCCTTTCGTGGGCGCCCCCCGTTGGGGAAAGCGTCTCCAATCATAGCGGTTCTACGCCATCGATGACGCCAAGCGGGGTACCGCACCGCTCGCACGCCCCTCCACGCAGATGCACGCCATCCACCGTGTAGCCACGCCGCGCTATCACCACCGCCCCGCACCCGGGGCATATGGTGTCCTCGGCACCGGGCACCTGGACGTTCCCCAGATAGACATGGTGCAGCCCGGCCCTCCGCCCGATCTCCCGCGCATGTTCGAGCGTCGGTATGGGAGTGGGCGGGAGATGCGCGAAGTCGAGATACGGGAAGAATCGAGTGATGTGCCACGGGGTGCCAGGTCCGAGTGCGTCCGCGATCCACCCGGCGATGCCCTTCAGCGTCTCCTCGTCGTCGTTGACCGTGGGGATCACATTCGTCACGACCTCGACGTGCATCCCCCAGCGTTCGCGCGCGCGAACCGCCGCATCCAGAACCGGCCGCACCGATCGCACTTTGCAGAGCGACCGGTAGGTGGCGTCATCGAAGCCCTTCACATCGACACGCCAGACATCGATGAGCGGGCCGAGGAGGTCGAGCCCCGCTTCAGTGACATAGCCGTTCGTGACCATCACGGTGTAGAGCCCAGCGGCTCTGGCCGCGGCGGCGACCTCGGCGACGTATTCGACCCAGATCACTGGCTCGTTGTACGTGAAGGCCACACCCGCACACCCATGGCGCGATGCGAGTCCGGGCACCTCGTCGGGCGGCAACGACTGCAGTCCGCTCTCACCAGGGGCTGCGCGACTGATCTGCCAGTTCTGGCAGTGGCCGCACCGCATGGAACAACCGACACTCCCGAGCGAGAAGACGAGCGTCCCCGGACGGTAGTGGAAGACGGGCTTCTTCTCGATAGGGTCGACGGCGACCGACGAGACCAGACCGTATGTCAGCGCGACCAGACGTCCCCCGCGGTTCTCCCGCACACCGCAGGTGCCGCGTGCACCAGCGGCGATCCGGCAGTCGTTGGGGCAGAGCAGGCAGTGCACGCGCTCCCCCTCGGACTCCCAGAGCAGCGCCTCGTGCATCATCGCCCCTCCTACCCGCGAGCCAGGCGCACCGTGTCCCCGCCGTCCTGGACCGCTTCCAGCAACGCGCCATCGGCAGCTTCGAAGAGCTCGAGCGCATCGGCCGTGGCGGTCGCCGAAGCGACACCGATCGAGGCCGTCACGGTCACCTCCTGTGTATACCCGCCTTCGGTGCTCACGGTGAGACCTGCGCGGACCGCATCCCGGAGCTTCTCCGCCACCACGAACGCCTCGGTCTTGGTGATGCCGGGAAGCGCAACCGCGAACCGGTCGCCGGTCCACCGGCCGAGGACGTCGGTCGCGCGCAGACTGGAGTCGAGCCGGCGGGCGATCTCTACGAGCACGTGATCGCCGGTCCTTCGACCAAGAACACTGTTGACCTGCCCGAACCCGTCGAGATCGAGCAGCGCAAGGCAAAGCTGGGTCTTATAGCGCACGACGCGCGCGAGCTCTATCGCGAGTCTGTCGCCGAACACGCGGCGGTTCCACACTCCTGTGAGCTGATCGAGCGTCTGCGACTCCTCCAACTGTGTGCGGTGCTCGGCGAGACGCCTGCGCTGCAGTGGCAGACAGAGCTCCCACGCCGACTCGGCATTGTGTACGGCCTCGGCGTGCTCGACACATGTCGACCATCCGCACGCGCCGCAGTCCGGTGCGGTCTCGCGCGTGAGCTCACCCTCTGCGAGGGTCGCGTCGATGGTCGCGGCATCGAGCCTCGGGGCGACGACGGGCGTAGCGTTGAACGAACGGACGAGGTCGACCAACGGCAGGATGCCGAGCATGGCCCGGGTGCTGACACGCGTCGTCCCGGGCGCGCGCCGCGCGGCGGACTCCACGTTGCGCTTCGCGAAGAGGGAGAGCCCGGGATTGACCGCCGGACCGTCGATGCAGCCCTCGCAGTTGAGCATGTCGATCACCTGCGGAGCGGTCTCGCCGGCCGCGATGGCGGTGAGCAGGCGATCCAGATCCTCGAGACCACGGACCGCGCTCACCGTGCAGTCCGTGAGATCGCGTGAGACGAGCGTCTGCCGGGGAAAGCCATCAGTGAGCGATATCTCCTTGAGCACGCTCGGCCTGCTGGGCGGCGGGGTCGCGACCGAGCCCCCAGGCGCGAGCGAATGACCCTCTGTGATCATGCACTTGAGTTCGGTGAAGTCGATCACCACATCAACCGCTCCCCCGAACTCAGGGTCACGGAACTCGTCCTTGCGGGCATAGCACGGGCTCACGTACACGACGGCGACATCGGGGGGATAGAGACTGCGGATGAGGCGTGCCTGGGCTATGTACGGCGGCACAAGCGGCGCGAGTGCGGGCACGAACGCCGGATGGTACTTGCGGATGAAGTCCACTGCGACCGGACAGGTGGAACGGATGCTCATCGCGCTCTCGGATCGCGCGTGGAGCTGCTCGTAGGCAGAGGCGACGAGCTCCTCACCGAGAAGCGTCGTCTCCACCGAGGAGAAGCCGAGCGCCTCGAGCGACCGCTCCACCTGCGAGACGGTCATCGGGTATAGCGCGGCGATGAACTCGCTCGCAAGCAACGCCACGACCGGCCGGCGCGATCGGATCAGCGCTCTCACCGCCACGGTGTCGTCTCGGACCGAGAATCCGCCACGACTGCATTCGCTCACACACTGGCCACAGCCGACGCATTTCTCCTGAACGATCTCCGAGCGTCCGCCCGTTACCCTGATGGCGCGAACGGGACAGCACCGTACGCAGCACCAGCACTCGGCGCAATCGTCCTTGCACTGCTCGATCAGCGGTCCGGGCGACACTCCATCGATATCCGGCACGGTCCCCCCTATCCGTCCGAGTCCAGGCGAGCCGCCACGCCAAGGCGCCGGAGCCCGGAAAGCAGCGGCAGACCAAGGCCGTAGACGACGACGGCCTGACCGACGCCCACGGTCACCACACCGAACAAGTACATCGCGATCCAGGTGCCCGAGGCATCGATCCCGAGCGCCTCGAGCCGGTAGAAGTCCAGCCCGGCCACACCCGCGAGCATCACCGGCAGGTACGCGGGGACGATCAGTGCGTTCGCTATCACGGGCCCGGCGAGCGCCCGCACCGTCCGCGCGCGGTAGCGCCATGTCCACGCCGCGCCCAGGAGCGTGGCGAGCGACCCGAACAGCACATCGAGCAGGCCGAGCGCGCCCATACTGGACAGCATCCACGCATTGGCGATGAACGTACCGGCCCACAGTCCCGGAACCGCCGCGGGAGTGAGGCACGCGATCACGGTGAGCGCCTCGGAGACCCGTAGCTGAATCGGCCCATAGCCGAGCGGTGTCTGGATCGCCACGAGCGTGAACGCAGCATACACGGCCGCTATGACACCAGCCTGGGCGATGTGACGTGTCCGCGACATGACGAAGCTCACCTGCCCCGCTGGCGGGGCAGGACGACCTCGAAGGTCGTACCACGGCCTACGGCACTGCGCACTTTGATGGTGCCTCCGCTGACGTCGATGATGTGTTTGGCGATTGCGAGTCCCAGGCCGAACCCACCTGTCTCTTGCGAGCGCGAGAGATCGCTCCGGTAGAAACGCTCGAAGACGTTGGGGAGGTCCGCCTCGGGGATGCCGACACCGGTGTCGGCGACCTCGATGATGATGCGGTCGCGCGATCGCCGGGTGGTGACCGAGACACGCCCTCCGTCGGGCGTGTACTTGCAGGCGTTGTCGACCAGGATGCCAAGCGCCTCCTCGATGCGGTCGGCATCGCCGTGCAGCCACAGGACGCCTTCTCCCGGACCCGTGTACTCGTGCGCCTTCTCGAGATAGCGCGTCGCGGCGTTGGCGAGCACTTCACGGCAGACGGCATTGATGTCGTAGCGGGTCTGCCGGTACTCGACCTGCTCCTCACTGCGGATGAGCGAGAGCAGGTCGCTGCACAGCCGCGCCATGCGTCGGGACTCACGGTCTATAGCTCCAACCGCCTCCTCGCGCAGCGCGAGGTCCTCGGCACCCCATGCCCGCAGGATGTTCACGTACCCACGTATGCCGGCCACGGGGGTTGCGAGCTCGTGGGATGCGTCGGCTATGAAGCGGGCTTGCACCTCGTTCCGGCGCTGCAGGCTGTCGATGAGCCGGTTGAGGGATCGCGCGAGATCGGAGACCTCGTTGTCGCCCTCCTCCGGCAGCCTGATATCGAGCATGCCGACATCGACCGAATCGGCGGTGTGCTTCAGGTTCTCGATGAGCGACATCGCCCATCGTGTCGCCCCCGCCGCGATGAGCAGCGAGCCCACCAGGGCGACCGCGGCAAGAACGAGCATCGGCGCACGTGTCGCGTCCAGGATCGCCTCCTGGGCGTGCGGCGCATAGGACACGTCGAGCACCGCGGCGCTGATTCCCGGGATGCGCACGGGCACGTGTGTCGTGTGCCATCCGAGTTCGGCCTTGATGAGCAGCCCCGTGAAGAGCGACTGCGCTCCGGGCACGTACCGCTGCGTCTTCCCGGTGCGCAGTGCCGCAGCACGCATAGTCGCGTCGGTCTCGGCCTGGTCGCCCACGTCCCACGCGCGGCGCGGTGCATCACCCGGAGCATCCACCACGTGGAGCGCGAACGATCCTTCGTACGCGAGACCCTCGGCGAACGGGGTGGGCGGTGTACCGGTGATGAGCGCTGCGACCGCTTCGTCCGCCTCCGTGCCCGTGAGCCCGTCATGAGTGGCAGAGGCCTCGGCGCTGCGAACGGCGTTCACGAGTGCGCGCTCCGCGGCTCCTGCCAGGCGATCGGCGGTCTCCACGGCGGCCGATCGCATGCCGTTGGCGACCAGCACGTAGGTACCGACGGCAACGCTCCCGACCAACGCGAGAGCGAACGCGGTGGAGACGATCGCCACCCGAGCGCGTATCGATGAGAACCGCACCCAGGCTCAGCCCCTCGCGAAGAAGTACCCGACTCCCCGTATGGTCTGGATGATGCGGTTGTCGTTGTCACCGATCTTGTTGCGAAGGTGACAGACGAAGACCTCGATGACGTTCGAATCGGTGGAGCGCTGAGCACCCCATACCGCTTCGAGGATCTCATCCCGGGAGATGACACGTCCGGCGTTGGCGACGAGGAACGCGAGTAGGTCGAACTCCTTGGCCGTGAGCTCGAGCGGCTCCCCCCGGAGCTTGGCGAGCCGACGCTCGGTGTCGATGCTGATGCCCGAGGCCTCGGTCACGACCGGACCGGGGCCGGTGGATGTGCGTTTCAGCAGCGCGCGGACCCGCGAGAGCAGCTCGGGGATCTCGAACGGCTTCCGGAGGTAGTCGTCGGCGCCCGCCTCGAACCCGGACACCACATCATGCGTCTCCGCACGAGCGGTGAGCATCAGGATCGGCATCTGAAGCCCGCGCTTACGGATGAACCGCGCGACATCCAGACCGTCGATGCCGGGCAGCATGAGATCCAGGAGGACGAGATCGATGTCATGCTCCGTTGCCAGCTCGATCGCAGTGGTCCCGTCTCCAGCACGAAGGACCCTGTATCCAGCATGCTGCAACTCGAGTTCGACGAAGCGTGCGATCGTGACGTCGTCTTCGACGATCAATATGGTCTGCTCAGACATACCGCATCCCCCGTGCGTCGATGGACTCTGACTCGGCCCTGCCAGGCACGCGTGTATCTGTAGCGATATTAACGCGACAGCAGCGCTTCGGCTATCTGCACTGTGTTGAGAGCCGCGCCTTTGCGCAGCTGATCGGCCACAATCCACAGTTGCAGACCGTTCTGGACGCTCTCATCACGACGTAGACGACCCACATGACAGTCGTCGGTACCCTCGAGCAGCGCGGGCATCGGGTAAAGACCATCGGCGGGCTCGTCCAGCACCGTGACCCCCGACGCCGCTGCGAGAGCCTCCCTGGCGGCGGCAACGGAGATCGGTCCGCCGAACTCGATCGAGACCGCTTCCGAGTGGCAGCGCAGAACCGGCACGCGGATGCACGTCGCGGCGACACCGAGCTCCGGCTGGCCGAGTATCTTCCTGGTCTCCACGACCATCTTCCACTCCTCTTTCGTGGAACCGTCCGCGAGGAAGACGTCGATCTGAGGGATGCAGTTGAACGCGATGCGATGCGCGAACGCCAATGGCACCGTTTCCCGCCCCGCGAGCAGATCGCCTGTCTGGTCGTAGAGCTCGTCCATCGCCGCCTGACCCGCTCCGGAGGCAGCCTGGTATGTGGAGACGACGACCCGCGTGATCGGCGCGAGAGACCGCAACACGTCGAGCACGACGACCATCTGGATCGTGGAGCAGTTGGGATTGGCGATCACACCACTGTGCCAGAGGAGATCGTCCGCGTTGACCTCGGGCACCACGAGCGGCACGTCATCGTCCATGCGGAACGCCGATGAGTTGTCGATCATCACGCAGCCCGCACCAGTCACCGCGTCGCGCATCTCACGAGAGACGGACGCGCCGGCCGAGAAGAGCGCCACGTCGACACCCTTGAAGCTGTCGGCCGTCATCTCCTCGACCACGAGTTCGCCGCCCGCGAAGGGCACCCGCCTGCCCGCGGAGCGGTGCGAGGCAAGTGCGACGACGCGCGAAGCGGGGAATCGGCGCTGCTCCAGCACGGCCAGCATCTCGCGACCGACCGCCCCGGTGGCGCCCGCCACGGCGACGACCGGCTCCTCCGGCATCCGGTAGCCCCAGGTCATCACTCGTCACCCTCCCCGCAGCCAGGCACCGTCTCGACGGTGATCTGGTCGTCCGCCAGACCGAAACTCGCGTGCAACGCACGGACCGCGTTGTCGGCATCGGTGCCGCTCACCACACAGGTTACCCTGATGGTCGATGTCGAAATGAGGTCGATGTTCACTCCGGCCTCCGAAAGTGCGCGGAACATCTGCGCGGCGATGCCGGGATGCGTCTTCATGCCGGCGCCGACGAGCGAGACTTTGGCGATCGACTCGTCGACCACCCACTCCCGGGCTCCGAGCTCGGCGACCACAGCATCAGCGGTACGGCGGGCGCGCACGAGGTCGGTCTCGGGCACAGTGAACGAGATGTCGGTCGTCCCGGCCTCAGAGATGTTCTGGATGATCATGTCCACGTTCACGTTGCTCTCGGCCATGCGGGTGAAGACCGATGCCGCGACGCCGGGACGGTCGGGCACATCGCGGATCGTCACCTTCGCCTCCGATGAGTCACACGTGACTCCCGAGATTATCGCTTGCTCCATGGAATCGTCCGCCTCCCTCACGATGGTCCCCGGAACGTCCGTGAAACTCGACCGGCAGTGGATGACGACGCTGTGGTTCCGGGCGAACTCCACTGCGCGCAGGTTCAGGACGCCCGCGCCGCTTGCAGCCAGCTCGAGCATGGCTTCATACGAGATCTCCTCGATGCGGCGGGCGTCCGGGACCACGCGCGGGTCCGCGGTATACACACCATCGACATCGGTGTAGATCTCACAGAGGTCGGCGCCGATCCCAGCCGCCAACGCGACCGCGGTGGTGTCGGAGCCTCCGCGGCCGAGTGTGGTGATGTGACCGTCGGGCGTCATGCCCTGGAATCCCGCGACGATCACGATCTGGCCGTCCTCGAGTGCGGAGCGGACCCGGTCGGCTCTTACCTCGAGGATCTTCGCCTTGGTGTGACCATGATCGGTCACGATGCCCACCTGCGGGCCGGTGAACGAGATGGCCCGCCTGCCGGCCGCATGGATCGCCATGGCGAGAAGCGCGATGGAGACCTGCTCGCCCGTCGCCAGCAGCATGTCCATCTCCCGCTCAGGTGGTTCGGGATCGACCTGTACCGCAAGCTCGACAAGCTCGTCGGTGAAGTCACCCATGGCCGAGACCACCGCCACCACTCGATTACCAGCATCGGCCGCCGTGACGATACGGCTGGCGACTGCCCGCATGCGTTCGGGCGTACCGACCGATGTGCCGCCATACTTCTGGACGATGATAGCCATGCAAGCCTTCCAGGCCCCGGGCGGCCTGGTCGGCCGCACGTGTGAATGGTAGCCAGTGTACCAACTGACGGCCCCTCTGCCGCTCGTTGGTCTCAGATCGTTGGAGAGAATCCAAGCCGCTCGGCATGCGCCCGCATGCGTTCCGGAAGCGCCTCGACCGCCTCGCTCAGGAAGTGCTCGGCGAGACCGGCCCCCGAGGCCTCCTCGATACGTGACCGAATGATGCCAAGGGCATCTCTCAGGTTGCGTGCGTACTCCTCGTCGGACATCTCCTCGAATGCCCGAAGGACGAGCCTGCCACCCTCGATCGCAAGCGGCAAGTCGCTCTTGGCAAGGTCGGCGTTCACTGCGTGCTCGAGGTTGTTGGCCAGCCGCGGGCCACCGAGTCTGCGGAAGCTTGAGAACAGCCCGTCCGCGATGGCGATGAAGACGGCCTGCGCCTCATCATCGCCGATATGGACCTCTCGGTCCGAGAGATCCTGCGGGATCCCCTCACGGGCCTCGAGGGCGGTGACGAACGCTTCGACGATCCGAGGGTCGAACTGCGTGCCGGCGCATCGCTCAAGTTCGAGGATCGCCTCCTGGTGCGAGCGGCCACGACGATACGGACGGTCGGCCACCATGGCTTCGAACGCGTCGGCAACGGTGAGGACGCGGGCGAGTGCGGGGATCTCATCCGTCTTCAGGCCCGCGGGATAGCCCTTGCCGTCGAAATGCTCGTGATGATGGCGGACGACCGGTGCGATCGGCCAGGGGAACGCGACGGGCTTGAGGATGTTCGCGCCGATGAGCGGGTGATGGCGCATCTGGCTCATCTCGACATCCGTGAGCTTGCCAGGCTTGAGCAAGATGTCCTCACTGATGCCGATCTTGCCGATGTCGTGCAGGTACGCGGCCATCTCGAGCGCAGTCATCTGCTCCTGCGAAAGACCGAGCTCCCCGCCGATCATGAGTGCATAGGTGGCCACGCCCTCGGAGTGACCGCGCGTGTATGGGTCCTTGGCATCGACGGCAGCCGCAAGGGCCCTCACGGTAGCCAGGTACGCTTCCTGGACGCTGGAGAACAGGCCTATGTTGCCAATGGCGATGGTCACATGGTTGGCGATCGTCGCGAGCAGCCGGACATCGTCACTCGTGAAGCGGCGCTCGGGGTCGCGCGAGCCGATGGTGACCGACCCGATCGGGCCGTCTGCGGTCTGGAGCGGGACACAGAGTGCGGCATGGGCGCCGGAGAACGTCTCGGGTCGCCGTGGCACGGGGTCCGTCCCCGAAGGGTTGAAGATCAGCGGGCGGCCCTCACGGATGACCCACTCGGACATCGAGTTGCCGCCGGTCACCTCGCCGGAACGCCCCGAGCCGACACCCCGTACCGCCTCGACGCTGAGAGCGCCGGACTCGCGATCGAGCATGATGATGTAGCCGATCTCCGCCTCGAAGATGCGAAGTGCCGAGTCGAGCACCGAGTTGAGCAGGGTCGTGAGGTCCAGCGTCAGTCCGAGCGAACGGCTCATCTCGTAGAGCGTCGCGAGTTCGAGAACCTTCTTCGTGAGCGAGTCGCTGCGCTCGCTGAGGGAGTCGGTCATGCTGTTGAAGTTCTCGGCAAGCTCGGTGACCTCCACGGGGCCACCAACATCCACCTTGGCCGTGAAGTCGCCCTCCGCGAGCCGGCGCGTGCCGGCGGTGAGCGCGTTCAGTGGCGTGGTGACCGATCGGACCACCCACCAGTTGAGGACGATCAGGACCAGGATGGCGACCGCGGACCACGCGATCACGAAGCGAGTGGTCGTCATGCTCGCCTCGCGTGCGGGCGACGCATCGACACCGCACACGACGTAGAGGTGCTCCCCCGGAGCGGTCGCGAGCGGTATGGTGTCCGCCGCGATGCGGTAGTAACCGGTCGGCGATTCGTACGTGACACTCGTCGACGGATCAGCGATTAGTTCGTCGATGACCGCCTTGAACCCGGCATCACTCTCGATGTCCGGATCCGGTGTGGCCTCTCCGTACGGTCGCAGCAGCGCGATGGGGCGCTCGTACATGTCGGTGATGAGAATGCCGGAACGCTCGCTGACGGCAAGCGATGCCAGGAGGTCATCATCGATCTCGAGCACGCTGCCGAGAGCCCAGCCGGAATGCCCGCTCACGGGTATGTCGGCCTGTGACCAGAGCGCATACCCGTCGTTGTACGGGATGACCACGGGCTTCTCGTCCGACATCGCGCTCTCCCACGCAGCGCGGTCCGGCAGCGAGACGTCCGCAGGACCTGCCTCCCGGGAGACCGAGGCCACCATCTCGCCCTCACCATCGGTCACGACGATCATGTCCACGTCGATCGCCTCGTTGGAGAACCGCAGGTGTCCCTCGATCTCCTCGGCCTCACCGCTCATGACGACGTTCACGAATCCCGGCCGTGCAGCGAGGACCTCGAGGGCCCGTACCGAACTCGACGCGTGATGGTTGAGGTCCGCTATCACGTACTCGGCGGTGGTGCGCGCGTTCTCCTCACCGATCGTACGGGTGAAATCGCCCAGGACACCGGCGGAGACGACCGTCGCAACGATGCCGATGAGCACCGAGACGAGGATGAGTGGCCAGATGATCTGGCTGCTCAGATGTCTGCCGAACGGGCTCTGCTTCATGAAGCGCGACTCCGGGAACGACGGCTGGCGATGTGGAGCGCTCCCGCAGGGTCGCGCGATACGCTTTGTGGTCATTCTAGCATCGGGGGCCCCGATGGCATTCATCGGAGCCCCCGCCGCTCACAGGTTCGTGGTACGTCCGGGACTACTCGATGGCGCAGCGCTTCAGGACACCATCGTACGCACGGTCGACATCGGCCTGGATCTCGGCCAAGAGCGCCTCGTTGCCGGGGGCGAAGAGGTGCTTGAAGCGGCCCTGCGGCTTGAGGAACTCCTCGATCGGCTTCTTGTTCGCGACCCGTACGGTCTGCCGCCATACGCCGTCTTCCACTTCGTAGACCGGCCAGAAGCCTGTCTGCACCGCAAGCTTGGCGATCTCGACGGTCATCGACGAGGGGATTCGCCAGCCACGCGGACACGGAGCGAAGACGTTCAGGAACGCCGGCCCGGGGGTGTTGAACGCCTTCTCGGCTTTGGTGGTGAGGTCTTTCCAGTGCGAGACCGACGCCTGCGCCGCGTACGGGACGCCGTGGGCGGCGATGATCGCGGTGAGATCCTTGCGGATCTGCCGCTTGCCCGCCTGTGCGGCACCGACCTCGGAGGTCGTGGCCCATGCGCCCTTCGGCGTGGCCGATGAGCGCTGGATACCGGTGTTCATGTACGCGCCGTTGTCGTAGCAGACGTACACCATGTCGTGCCCGCGTTCCATGGCGCCCGACAGCGCCTGCAGGCCGATGTCGTAGGTGCCGCCGTCGCCGCCGAAGGCGACGAAGCGGACTTTCTTGTCGGGGTCGATCTTGCCTGCGCGCCTCAGACCGTTGAACGCGGCCTCCACGCCGGAGATCGTGGCCGAGCTGTTCTCGAACGCGTTGTGGATGAACGGGGTCCTCCACGACGAGTACGGATAGATCGTGGTAGACACCTCGAGGCACCCGGTCGCACAACCGACGACGACCGGATCCTCTCCTGCTCCGAGCAACACCTG
>JAFGAG010000079.1 GCA_016933785.1 Coriobacteriia bacterium
CCCTGGACGAACGATCCAAACCGTTGCTCTGCGGAGGTGTCGCTCTCGGAGAAGAAGTTGTCCTGCGAGTAGTCCGCGTCCAGCGCCTTGAGTCCCTGGCCCACGATCACCCCGGTCACGCCCGGGTCGACCCACATGCTGCTCGACGTCCCGAACAGGAACCGGTCAGGCAGGTGCTGGACTATCGGGTGAGGCAGGATAAGCGGAGGTTCGTACTCCGACAGCGCGCCCTCCCGCAGTTCGTAGGTCGCGTCGTGGTTGAACAGCATGCCGAAGTGCTCCGCAAGCGGGTTGATGTTCAGACTGGTGCCGAAGACGTTGGTGTGGTCGCCGATGAGCAGCAGGCCGCCGCCGCGATCCACGAAGCGCACGATGCTGTCGATCTCCCCGGGCTCGTAGGCGGTCGTGGGCATCTTCACGATGAGGATGTCACAGTCGGTGAGCACGTCGTCGGTGATCGGCTCCTCGTTCCGTGTCATCTCGTAGTGGAGGTCGAGGTAGCCGTAGAGGTTGTAGTAGTTGTAGCCCGACCGTTCGCCGTACCACTCGGTGTCGTACACATCGGTGGTCCAGGCCCAGTCGCTGTGGCCTTCCTCCATGATCACACGGCCATCTTTGCGCGGGCCCGGGAAGTCGAAGCCCCACGCGCCGATGACGCTGATCGTCGCAACCGCAACGAGTGCGGCGGTGATCCAGAGGCGGCGATCGCGCACGGCGAAGCGAGGCGACCCTGCCGACACCGGCTCGCGAGCGGGCACCAGCGCTCGCGCCAGAAACACGGCAGGGAGGAAGGTGAGCAGCATGACCGGGCCGGACCAGAAGACATCCAGCCGGTCGCTCATCGCCGACATGAGCACGAGGACTGCGAGCCTGATCTCTGCATACACCCCCAGCCCGAGTGCGAGGAGCGGGAACGTGTGCCACCGGGCGCGTCGGAGAACCAGTACCGGCACCGAGCCGACGAGGAGAGAGACGAGCATCAGGGCTCCGTACTTCTCCCATGTCAGCGAGTGCACGATCGTGCGTACGCCCGTGTGCAGCAGCAGGCCCTGAGGGGTGACCGCGGCATCGGCTCCCGCCACCTTGAGCAGCAGACCGGCGAGATGGCCTACGAGCCCCGTCTCGTGGACCCGCGAGGTGGCGGCGAAGAAGGGCCACAGCACGAGCGCTTGGGCCGCGGCCACGACACCGGTGAACGCGGCTGCTTTGCCGAGTCGCGAGAGGTGCTCCCGCAGCCTGTTTGGGGTATCGGCCGAATCTGGGAGACGTGCCGCGACAAGGGCGATCAGGCACGCGAGGAGCAGGAGTGCGGGGCCGAGGCCGTAAGGGAACGGGATCAGCATCGCTGCCAGCGCTGCCGGACCGCTCAAGATGGCGGCAGCATCGGGCGTGATCGCGTGGCGTGCGGTGCGAGTTCCGACGGCCGCGAGCGCGAAGGCCGCGACCACGACGACAGCCCATGCGACGGGTGCGGGCGGCTCGTACTCCGGCACGATGAACAGCCAGCTCGCCGAGACCAGCAGGACCGAGAGCCACAGGCTACCCATCGTCCTCACCGGCCCCTGGATATGTCTCGAGGATCTCTCTCAGGAACTCGATGTTGTCGATATCGTGTCTGTCCAGGCTCTCGAGGTTCTTCTCGAAGAGGAAGGCGGCGTCCGCGATGACGATCGATCCCCCGGCCCCACGCGGCTGATACAGGATGACGGGAGCGTCCCAGACCTCGGCGACCGTTTGCGACGCGCCGCCGGGCGCCTGCTTGAGCGGCCAGGCGCTCCAGAAGCTGATCTGCCCGCCGCTCCAGGCCGCGGCGGCCCGGCCCATCGGCGCACCGCCGAGTTCGTACCCAAGGTGCTGCAGCAGGGTGAAGGACCCCGAGGGCTTCTCGGAGCCGGTCGTCATGATGAGCAGTCCGCCCGAGCGCATGAACTCGTCCAGCTCCGCTATCTCCGTGCGCGAGAAGGGCGAGACCGGCGCGGGCAGCACGACCACCTCGGCGCTCTCGATCATCTCTGCTGAGAACGTCCGCATGAAGAAGGGGTGGAGCCCGGCACGCTCGAGGTTGGCCGCCAGTCCGTCCAGTGAGTCGCCGGACCTGTCCAGGCGCCCGAGCTCGTGGTGGGAGACATCGATCACAGCGTGTCTGTCGGCGAAGGGGCGCGACTCCCATGTGGGTGTCGGTGGACTCAGCGCCACGTTCGAGACGAGAAGTGCGAGCGCGAGTGCGAGCGCGGGTAGTGGCACGCGGGACATGCCACGCGATGCACTGATGATGAGCAGAAGCGCTCCGAGCACGAGGAGTGCCGCTCCGCCAAGAGTCTGCGCGCGTTGAGCACTCGCGTCGTACGCGCTGCCCAGCCAGCCGAAGATGTTGTCCAGGAACCGGTACGAGCGGGATATGGCGAGGTTCTGCAGGAGGGTCGTGTCGCCAAACACGAGGACGCGGCCTCTGCCGTAGGCGGCGTCCGCGGCCAGGACCAGGTCTCCCATGTGCTCCCCCGGGGTGTAGGTCATGTCCCCGAGGAACCCCTGTTCGATGTTCGAGATATCGCCAGCGTCCGAGTAACCCGCACGGCCTAGCAGCACCGGTGATGCCGGGGGTGACACGGTAAGCGATGCGCCGATGACGACCTGCACCTCGTCCTCGGTGATGCCGCGGAAGACGGGGTGTGACAGCATCTCGAAGCCGCTGGCCCACCGATCCCTCAGCGGGATGGCCGAGTCGAAGTTGAGCGAGATTCCCACGGGCTCGAGGAGGTGGTTCGACGGATCGCGGATCTCCTCGGCACCGGTGTGGTCTCCCGCAACGAGCAGCCCGCCGCCAGCCTCGACGAACTCCCAGACGGCCTGTCGACCGGCATCGTCGAGCTTCTCCCGGAGGTTGAGTACGACGAGCGTGTCCGCATCTTCAAGAGTCGCTGAAGAGACGCTGTCGACGATTTCCGTATCGTGCCCGGTGGCAGCAAGGTAGCGCGGCAGCATGCCGAATTGGCCGAGGTTTCCGAGTCCGTACCGGCCGTAGACAGGCAGGTCCTCCGCCAGGCGGCCCGTGGTGTCGAGCACGACGACCCGGCCGCCCGGCTCGGATGTGCCGACCTGTGCGGCGAGCAAGATTGTGCCGACTGCGAGGAACGCCGCTGTCGCGACCATCCAGCGGGATCCGGCGGGGGCGGTGTGCACGGTCGCGGGCGGAGGGGCAGCGGCTTGCAGGAAGACCAGCGGGGCGACGAGCATCGTGAGCAAGAGCAGGCGGAAGTCGTATGGAGCGATGAAGGGCTGCAGAAGGCCTGCAGCGCCCTGCACCTGCGCAATGTTCGAGAGCCAGCCCCAGGCAGCCGCGTAGGCGAGACTCATCACGAGTACGGCTCCCCCCGCAAATGCGGCAGCCTTGAGCCGGCGAGCGCTCTCACCCGTCACGGTCGTGCTCAGGATGTAGAGGAGGGCGAGCACCACGAGACGGATACCCAAGAATCCGGCCCCGATGGAAACGACGCCCGGCACGAGCAGGCTCACGAGCGACGAGGTGCCCCGCGCCACAAGGGACCACAACGGGTGGAGATACCCGAGGTGCTGCTCCAGCAACAGGTAGACGGCGAGCAGCAGCAGTGTGAGAGACGCGGCGGGGAGCCGCTCATCAGGACGGCCGAACCGCTCCAGGAGCCGATCGGCCCCGGCGGCGAACAAGGCGAGCGCGACGACTTCAGCGGGGCCGTTGACGATGCGGATCGCCACTCCCGACACCACGGCGATCGCACAAAGCGTGGCCGGGAGCATGTAGCCACCACCAGGCGATGCTTTCTTGTCGGTGGCAGACCCTGCCGAGCGGGTTGTGGGGGGTCGCAGCAGAAGTGCGGTCCAGGTGAACAGGACCGCTACAGTGAGCAGGTCCGCGAGTGCCTCCGGCGCACTGAGCAGCGCATCTCCGGCAAGGGCGGCGACCACGAAGACCGGCAGCACCGCGCGCGCCGACGCACGCAGATCACTGCCGAGCCTGAGGTTGAGCAGCCGACATCCCACCGTATGGGCCCCCCGCGTAGCGCCATATTCGCGTCGTCGTACTCAGTTTCCCCGAAAGCCGACGCGGCGAAGCGACTACCGAACACGCGACACCAGGCGGCCCTACATCCCAGGGTGCGGGTTGAGAGCTCATGGATGACCTGGTAGCCGTGCAGGGGTTCCTCGGCCAGCAGGCGGATGACTATGCGAGCCGCTGCACGCCTATCCCGATCAGCCCGGGTCCGGTGTGGACCACGAGCGCAGGGGTCAGCTGTTCCTCGATTGCATACCGGAAGTTCGGGAGGCGCTCTTTCATGGTCGCCATGAGCGCCTTGCCCTCTTCTTCGGCGGCACCCTGTACCACCGCGATGTTGTACTCCGTGGCGCCCTCGGCGAACTCGACCGCCTTCTCGAGCGCCAGCTTGAGTGACTTCTCGCGGCCGCGGGCCTTGCCCACGGTGTAGTAGATGCCGTCCTCGTTGCAGGCGATCACCGGCTTCACGTTGAGTAGCTGGCCCACCATGCCCGCGACGAGCCCGATGCGTCCGCCCTTGACCAGGTACTCGAGGGTCGACACGCAGAAGAAGAGCGTGGTGTTCTTCACGGCCACTTCGACCTGTCGACACACCTCGGCGAAGGGCAGCCCTCGCTCGATCAACTCGCCTGCGCGGATCGCGGCAAAGCCGCTTCCGATGCCGATGTTCTTCGTGTCCACGTAGTAGGCCTCGAGTCCTTCGGGCTCGGGACCGAAGTTGCTCAGCATGTTGAAGGTGCCGCTCAGCCCGCTCGATATGGCGACGACGATGACTTTCTCGTAGCCTTCGGCCTTCATCTGCTGAAAGAGCCCGGTGACCACGGCGGGGCTCGGCAACGACGTGGAGGGAACCTCCTCGGAGAACCGCGCGTAGACCGTCTCGGGGGCGATGTCGATCCCGTCCTGGTACTCCGCGTCCTTGTAGATGATCGTGAGCGGGGCGACGTACATGTCGTACTTCTCGCGGTACTCGAGGGGCACGTCAGAGCCCGAATCGACCAGAATCGCTATCTTCTCGGCGTTCATGCGGTCCTCGTTCCGTGGTTGGCTACATCGTCTCAGTGGTGCCAGTGTGACACGATTACGTCACGCTGAGCCAAGAGCTCTCCTGAGTCGGCCGAAGCTCTCCTGCGCCAGGCTTACCCTGCGGGCACGAAGAATGCAAGATGCCCGCTCCCGAGGATGGGAAGCGGGCATCCGCGATCACGGGGCGAGGCTCCAGGTCCTCCCTATGCGCTTGCAGCCTCGAGGATGCCTACGGCCTCCCATACCGCGTCAGCCAGCACCTCGAACTCGGGCAGCGGTGCCTCTTCGAGTCGACCCTGATCCGCGAGCGCCGTCCGTTCGGGCATGAGTGGCAGACGCGCGAGAAGTTGCGCGCCGCCTGCCAGGAGGCGCTCCTCGCCGCTGGCGCCGAACAGCTCGATCCGTTCCCCACAGTGGGGGCAGTCGAGGTACGCCATGTTCTCCACGAAGCCGAGGAGTGGCACTTCCACCTGCGCCGCCATGTCCTGGGACTTCCGGGCCACAGTGGTGACGAGGTCTTGCGGCGTCGAGACGGCGATCACGGCGTCGGGCTTGATCGACTGCAGGACGGTGAGTGCCGCATCGGACGTGCCCGGGGGCATGTCGATCACCATCACCTCCGTGTCCTCCCAGTCGCTGTCGTTGTGCAGCTGGTCGATGGCTCGTGAGATGAGGGGGCCGCGCCAGATGACGGCCTTGTCGTCCGCAGGGAGCAGCAGGCTCATCGACACCACGGCGATGCCTGTCGAACTGCGCCCGACAGCCATGCTTCCGTTCGGGTTGGTGCGCGGTCCCTTGCCCACACCGAGGACGTGGGGGATCGATGCCCCGGTGATGTCCGCGTCGAGCACACCGACGGCCAAGCCCTTCCTGCGCAGTCCGATCGCGAGGCCTGCCGACACGAACGACTTACCGACCCCACCCTTGCCGCTCATCACCGCGATACGCTTCATCGTTCGGACACTTCCCTCCAGGGTTTCACCTATCCGCCGTTCACCGAGTGCGCAGTTAGTATATACTAACGATGCACAGTAATGGGAACGAAGTGGATTGCAGCACTGACTACAAGGAGGTGTTCGTGATGCCAGGTGGCGATCGAACAGGACCGATGGGTGAGGGGTCGATGACCGGGCGTGGTGCGGGCTACTGTGTGGGCGAAGCGCCTCGGCGTGGGCTGGGACTTGGGTTCGGGCGAGGCCTTGGCCGAGGCTCTCTTGGCCGCGGCAGGGGGGTCGGGCTGTTCGGCCGACGGGCCGGAGCATATCCGCTCGATGAGAGGGAATCTCTCAGCGCCCGGACTCGCGCGCTCGAATCGGAGCTCGATCGGATCAAAGGCCGGATCGGCGAGATCGATCAGCGCAAGGGTGAGGCCTGAATCCGGGGCGCAGAGGCGCTCTGTACGGTGATGCTCCGGAGTGACGTGACGACGTGGAGGCCGCCATGCTGCGTCTTACGATCATAGGCGCAGAGTCACTCGGCGTACGAGGTCTGTGCTGTCTCGTGACGGCGGACTCGGGGCGGGTGCTGATCGACCCGGGGGTGTCGCTCGGTTTCGTGCGGGGCGGCCTGCCGCCACACCCGCTTCAGGTTGCGGCAGGTCGCGCCGTGCGCGCACAGATCGTCAAAGAGCTCGCACGCGCGACCGATGTCGTGGTGAGCCACTTCCATGGTGACCACGTGCCATTGTCTGATGCGAACCCCTATCAGTTCGCTCTCATCGACTTGCCCGTCCGCCCGCGGAACCAGCGGTGGTGGGCAAGCCCACCGGCCCGACCATCCTTGGTACGTCGATACGAGGAGCTCCGGTCGGCGCTCGATGGCGGACTTCAGCCAACGGAGGGACTCTCCGGTCGGTGGCTGACGTTCTCGGACCCGGTTCCGCATGGTCGTGCCGGGACTTCGCTCGGAGGCGTGGTCATGACACGCATCCAGTGTGGTGACGAGGTCTTCGTCCATGCATCGGACATTCAGCTGCTCGACTCGTCGGCCATCGACCGCATTCTGTCGTACAGGCCGTCGACCGTGCTTGCAGCGGGTCCACCGCTGTATCTGCGCTCGCTAAGCGTGAGCGATCGACAGGCCGCCTTCGACAATGCCATCCGCCTCGCGCGCGGAGTGGAAACGCTCATCCTCGACCACCACGTGATGCGAAGCCTGGACGGTATCGAGTGGCTCGATGAGGTGTCGGCCGAGGCGGGCAGACGCGTTTACTGTGCCGCTGACTACATGAGGCAGTCGCATCAGCTGCTGGAGGCGCGCCGAGCCGAGCTCTACGTGACGATGCCCGTGCCGCCCGACTGGCATGCGCGCTATGCCGCCGGCGAGGCGAGCGCAGACCCGTACGTCGAGCGCGCGCAGGTACTCGGTCACGGAGTGGCCGGAAGGTGGAGAGCAGCATGCTGACCGGGAACACGTTCTGGACGGCCTTTGCGACCAGTACCGCTGCCGCACTGGTGACGTCCTTGGGCGTCTACACGGTCCGCAGGTTCTCGGCGTGGGGTGAGCGCAATTCGGCCTACTTCATCTGCCTTGCCGCTGGTGTGCTGATATCGGCATCGGCTTTCACTCGTTCATCGGTGGATTCATCTACTCGATCACGTCCACTGTCAGCATCCTGACCGGGTATCTCGCACCGCTCGGGATGGTTCTTCATGAGTTTCGTGAGGGGATCAT
The DNA here is from genome assembly GCA_016933785.1 of Coriobacteriia bacterium. GTDB lineage: Bacteria > Actinomycetota > Coriobacteriia > Anaerosomatales > Anaerosomataceae > Anaerosoma. The sequence goes on from JAFGAG010000079.1 coordinate 7,730, forward strand.
CACGCACCTGCTGCTGGTTCAGGGAGGCCTTCGAGAGCGCACCGCAGCGACTCTGCCCGGCTCTCGCCGCGGCCGTGACGACGCCTCTGGGCATGCTGGTGTCGTACCCGATGATCAGGGTGCTCGACGATGAGGTGCTCGGGGCACTCCTGTCTCTGTCCGCTGGTGTCCTTCTCTACGTGGGCGCCACTCATCTGCTTCCTCGTGCGGAGCGGGAGCACAAGCGGTATTCGATGGTGGCGCTGGCGGGAGGGGTGTTGGTGGCGGTGATCATCGTGGCTTCGAAGTCGTAGGGAAATACCCCGCGGTGGCCTACCGTGATCTGCGCGAGAGCGTTAGTATGTACTTACAGGGAGAGTGTCTACCAGCTAAGTAGTGGATGGCGTGGCACTCTCTTGCGATCGGCGGAAGGCGAGGTGTCTGGTGTTCGGACGACGAGGCCGGCGAGGGCCAGGGTGGGACCCGGCTCCCGCTCATGGGCCCGTTCTCACGACTCTGCACGACGGTGAGAGGGCCGTCATCGACGGCATCATCGGCGGAATGCAGATGCAGGCGCGTCTCGAGAACATGGGCTTGCGGGCCGGGAAGACCGTCACCAGGCTTAGCTCCATGCCTTCAGGCGGCCCGATCATGGTGGAGTGCGGTGGCACCCGGTTGGCGCTCGGGCGTGGGATCGCGCAGCACGTGCGGGTGCGGGAAGTGGCGCAGCGGACCGAGTCCGGGACGGATCGGGACGAGTGAGCGGGATGGCCGATACGGGTATCGGCGGGGACACCGAGCTGGCTACTCCTGACGACACACGCGTTCTCTTGGTGGGCAATCCCAACGTGGGCAAGAGCGTCGTGTTCTCGCGCCTCACCGGCGTCGGCACGATGTGCTCGAACTACCCGGGCACGACCGTCGAGTTCCTGGAAGGCTCGATGCGGCTCGCCGGTGAACGCGTACCCGTGATCGACGTGCCAGGTACCTATGGCCTTTCGGCCACATGCCCCGCCGAGGACGTGGCGTGCCGGATCCTTGAAGACGGCGGGGTCATCGTCAACGTCATCGACGCGACCAATCTGGAGCGCAACCTCGCGCTCACGCTACAGCTGCGACAGCGCCCACTGCGCATGGTGGTCGCGCTCAACCTGTGGGACGAGACGCGACATCGCGGTATCCACATCGATGCCGAGCGGCTGTCGGAGCTGCTCGGCGTCCCGGTCGTTCCCACCTCGGCCGTTGCAGGCGTTGGCATCAAGGACCTCGTGGGCGCCATCGAACAGGTGGCGGCGAGCGAGACGCCCGAAGTGCTGGAGCCCGGAGACGTGTGGTGTCGGCTGGGCACGATCATCGAAGAGGTGCAGCAGCTGGAGCACCGGCACCACACCTGGCGTGATATGCTCGAGGACATCACCATCAAGCCGGTCACCGGCATACCGTTCGGCGTCCTCGCGCTCCTCGCCGCGTTCGCGATGGTGCGGTTCTTTGGCGAGACGGTCATCGCATACGTGATGGAGCCGCTCTTCGAGACGCTGTGGCGCCCGGTGGTGACCGCGCTCTCCGAGGCGCTCGGCGGGGCGGGCTTCATCCACGACCTCCTGGTCGGCAGCTACGTGCTCATCGACGGGGTGCGCACGCTGGACTTCGTGCAGTCGTTCGGCCTGCTCACCACGGGACTCTTCGTCGTCTTCGGCATGGTGATGCCGTATGTCACCGCCTTCTACTTCGTGCTCGGCCTGATGGAGGACGTCGGGTATCTGCCGAGGTTGGCCCTGCTGCTCGATCGCGTCATGCACCGTCTCGGTCTCCATGGATACGCGGTGATTCCGATCCTGCTCGCCTTCGGCTGCAACGTTCCGGGAATCCTCGCCACCCGGGTGCTCGATACGCGCAGGGAGCGGTTCATCGCGGCCACGCTCATCTCGGTCGGTGTGCCGTGTGCCGCGCTCCAGGCGATGATCTTCGCGCTGCTGGGGCCGTACGGCATCCAGTATGTGCTGCTCGTGTACGGGATCCTGGTGATCGTATGGTTCGTGCTGGGTACGGTGCTGCGCCTGACCAGCCGAGACTTCCTCCCAGAGATCATCCTCGAGATCCCGTCGTATCGGCGCCCCTCGTTCCGGACGCTCTGGCAGAAGCTCGCGATGCGGTTGCGCGGGTTCTTCCGCGAGGCCGTGCCTGTGGTGTTCCTCGGCGTGGTGGTCATCGACCTCATCTACATGACGGGGGCGTTCGAACTCATCGCCCGGGTCGCCGGACCGATGATGGAGTCGCTCTTCGGGCTGCCGCCCGAGACGGCCCTGGCGATCGCGGTGGGCTTCCTGCGCAAGGACGTGGCGATCGGGATGCTGGCGCCGCTCGACCTCTCGGCGATCCAGCTGGTCAAGTCCTCGGTGATGCTGGCGCTCACGTTCCCGTGCATCGCCACCTATGCCGTGATGCTTCGCGAACTGGGATGGCTCGATACACTCAAGGCCACCGGACTCATGCTGACGATCGCACTTGTCGCAGGCGTGGCGATGAATCTCGCGCTGTAGCGAGGTCATGTGCCGCCCGCCGTGCGCCGGTGTGGTGAAGGGACATGGGATGGACGCGACGCCCCGATACTCGTTCGGCCCGGTTCCATCACGCCGCCTGGGACGAAGCCTCGGCGTCAACAACATCCCGGCGAAGACCTGCACGTACTCGTGCGTCTACTGCCAGGTTGGCCGCACATCGCGCATGACGATGGACCGCCAGGTGCTCTACCCTCCGGCAGACATCGTGTCCGATGTGACGCGTCGGGTCGAAGAGGCGCGGATCGCAGGGGAGCGGATCGACTACCTCGCGTTCGTGCCCGACGGCGAGCCCACGCTCGACGCGAATCTGGGTGATGAGATCGAGGGACTCCAGGGTCTCGGCATACCGGTGGCGGTGATCACGAACGGCTCCTTGCTCTGGCGCGAGGATGTACGCAGGGATCTGTCCCAGGCGGACTGGGTGTCAGTCAAGGTGGACACTGTCGATGAGGCGATCTGGCGTGCGATCGACCGGCCGCATCGCTCCCTGGATCTCGCGAAGGTGCTCGAGGGGGTGCGCTCGTTCGCGGCCGGGTTCCGCGGCGAATTGGCCACCGAGACGATGCTCGTGACGTCCCTCAACGACTCTGAGGAGGGAGTACGGGCGGTGGCGGAGTTCGTTGGCGGCCTGCACCCGTCCCGCGCGTACCTGAGCATTCCCACGCGGCCCCCGGCGGAATCGTGGCTTCCACCCGTCCCCGATGAGCAGATGCTGAACACGCTGTTCCAGCGGTTCGCCGAGGTGGTCCCCGGGGCCGAGTATCTGATCGGATACGAGGGGGACGAGTTCGCGTCGACCGGGGACATCGAGGCGGATCTTCTGTGCATCACGGCCGTTCATCCGATGCGGTCGGATGCTGTGCAGGCGATGCTGGATGCGGGTGGACACCCCCCGGAGGTGCTGGAGCGCCTCATCGAGCGGGGCGACCTCGTGCGGACCGGGTTCGGTGGGCATACCTTCTACCTGCGCCGCCTCCCGGGTTTACCGCGGCGCTAGCCCCGGCCGTCAACGTACGTTGCGACATCACCGCTGCGTATCGGGCCCTCGTAGAGGTCGCGGCCGAACTCGGGGAATTCGGCCACCGAGACCCGCCCATCAACGCGTGACGTGATGCGTTCGCGCAGCTCCTCGGCGGCAAGTGGCGCGTTGGTGGCGAGGATGATGATCTCGCTATGAGATGCCGGCCCGCCACCCCGTGAGAGCCCCACGATGAACGGCCACACGTGGGCGAACGAGCCACGCAGGGTTCGGTGCAGCCGCCGGAACGGGCGGCTGTGGTCGCCGGTGACCGAGCCGTGCATGTTGTACGCGAGCACGCCGTCCTCGGCAAGGCGTCCGATGACCACGCGGTGGAACTCTTCGGTTGCGAGTGATGAGGGCACGTGTTCATCGTCGAACGCGTCGACGATCACGATGCCGTACGTCTCCAGCGACTCCTCGAGGAACGCGCGTCCCTCGGCGATATGTACACGGAGACGCTCATCGCGTGGGAGAGCGAAGGACGTGCGCGCTATGTCCGCCACCCGGGGGTCGAGCTCCACGGCATCGATGCGCATCCACGGGTAGTCGCGCCACATGCGTTTGGCGACCGTCCCGCCGCCGAGGCCGATCATGCAGACGCGCGCGGCGTCCGGCTTCACGGCGACCGTCAGATGCAGGTACGCCGGGTAGTCGAAGTCGGTCTCGAACGGGGCGTCGAGATACATCGAAGACTGCTGCAACCTGCCGATCTGCAGGATGCGGATCGCGCCTCGCTCGATGACGCGGATCTCTGTGTCGTGGCGGCTCAGCGGTGGACTCCTCGGCGCATCGGTGGTCTCAGCGCGAGTCTAGCAGGGAGGCGGCGACGGAGTGCGGCGCCGACGGTTTCGCGCGGTGCAGGGGTGTGGCCGCTACAATCGTCAGGTGACGGCCGACAGGTAGGAGGACGCGATGAGCGACACACGGGTTGCGGTCGTGGGCGGGGGAGCGGCGGGGCTTGTGGCCGCTATCGCCTCCGCACGCGCCGGTGCGTGCGTCACGCTCCTCGAGGCGGAGTCCCGTGTGGGGCGGAAGATCCTCGCCTCCGGCAACGGCCGCTGCAATCTCTCCAACACGGGCATCGCACCTGACGCGTACAACGCACCGGATTTCGTCGCTCCGATGCTCGCGGAGTTCCCGTGTGAGGCCGTCGTCGCCTTCTTCACAGACCTCGGCCTGCTCACCTATGCCGACGATGAGGGGCGCGTGTACCCGGTCACGAACGCCGCCAACTCCGTACTCGACGTGCTGCGTCTGGAATGCGCGCATCTCGGGGTGGAGGAGCGGTTCGGGTTCGAGGTGGCACGCATAGAGCGCAGCGATGACGGATTCATCGTGCGGTCCCGCGAAGGTGGGGCCAGCGAGGCGGGCGCCGTGATCGTGGCAAGCGGCGGTGGGGTATCCGTGCTCGAGGGCCTCGGGCATACCCGGGAGCCGCTCTGGCCGGTCCTCGTCCCGCTCGCGACCGACACTCGCTCCATCCGGGGCCTCTCGGGGGTCCGGGTGCGGTGTGCGGGGCACGTCCTCGACAGCACCGGCGCCCGAGTGGCTTCCGAGCGCGGTGAACTGCTGTTCCGCGACTACGGTGTGAGCGGCATCATGGTCCTCGACCTGTCCCGTGTTGCCCTGCCCGGCTCTACGCTCTCACTCGACTACTTCCCTGACATCGACCTTCCCGGGATGGAGCAGCTGCTTGCCGAGCGTATCCGCACGCTTGGCTGGCGGAGTGCGGGCACGTTCTTCAACGGCATGCTCCACACGCGCATCGCGCAGGCGGTGCTCCGGGCCGCGGAGGTCCCGCTGGACGCGTCCGCCGCATCGCTTGACGCGCGCGCTCTCGCACGGCTCCTGAAGGACTTCCGGCTCGCCATCACCGGCACCGGTGACGCAGCGCAGGCGCAGGTGACCCGGGGTGGTGCACGGCTTGACGGCTTCGATCCGTCCACCATGGAGTCGCGACTCGCGCCCGGCGTGTTCGCGGCCGGCGAGGTGCTCGACGTGGATGGTCGATGCGGTGGGTTCAACCTGCACTGGGCATGGGCGTCCGGCATCGTCGCTGGACGCCGCGCGGCTGCGCACACGGCGGAACCCCCGGCATGATCGAGATCCGCAACTGCGCGCTGCCGCTCTCGGCGGGGTTGCCGGGCGGGGAGGCCGTTGCGGTGGCCATCGCCGCCCGCCGGCTGGGCGTGAGCGCTGACCGCATCGCCAAGGTGCGGCTCCTCAAGCGCGCCGTGGATGCCCGGCGCAAGTCCAACGTGCACTTCGTGGCGACCCTGGGCGTGACGCTCGGTGGCGGGGATACGTCCGAGGATGCCGTGGTGAAGGCTGCGGGCGATGCCGACATCACCATCCATGTGCGTCGATCGCTACCAGCGATCGTCATCCCGCAGTCTCCACCCACACCCCGCCCGGTCGTCGTGGGCACGGGTCCGGCGGGTCTCTTCGCCGCGCTCACACTCGCACGGGCGGGGGCGCGACCAGTGGTGCTCGAGCGCGGGGGGACGGTCGATGAACGCGTACGAGCGGTGCGGAGTTTCGAGCGGACGGGGGAGCTGGATCCCGAATGCAACATCCAGTTCGGCGAGGGTGGGGCGGGCACGTTTTCCGACGGCAAGCTCACCACGAGCACGAACGACCCGCGCTCGCGCAGCGTACTCGAGACGTTCGTGGCAGCGGGGGCTCCCGAGGAGATCCTGTGGCAGGCGCGCCCACACATCGGCACGGATCGTCTCACCGGTGCTGTGCGACACATGCGCGAGGAGATCGTCGAGCTCGGCGGTGAGGTGCGCTTCGGCACGCGCCTGGCCGGGCTCGTCCTTCGTGACGGAGCGCTCGCGGCCGTGTTGACCGAGAGTGAGCGTGGCCGGGAGGAGTTCCCCGCCGATGCGCTTGTCCTTGCAACCGGGCACAGCGCCCGGGACACGTTCGAGCTGCTGCACGGACTCGGCGCAACGCTTGTCGCGAAGCCGTTCTCGCTCGGCGTGCGCATCGAGCACAGCCAGGAGATGGTGGACCGCTCGCAGTATGGCGGGGCCGCGGGTCATCCCGCGCTCGGCGCCGCCGATTACCGCCTTTCATGTCACCTTCCATCGGGGCGATCGGCGTACACGTTCTGCATGTGTCCCGGAGGCGAGGTGGTGGCCGCTGCGAGCGAGCAGGGCGGGGTGGTGACCAACGGCATGAGCCGCTTCGCGCGTGAGGGCGCGAATGCGAACGCCGCGTTCCTGGTGAACGTCACTCCCGCTGATTTCGGCGGGGAGCACCCGCTCGCCGGCGTCGAGTTCCAGCGGCGATGGGAGCACGCGGCCTACGAACTCGGCGGCCGGACCTTCCGCGCGCCTGCGCAGCTGCTCGGCGACTTCATGCGTGGCGTCCCGTCAACCGGGCCCGGGAGCGTGCTTCCCACGTATCAGCGCGGCGTGACCTACACCGATCTCGCGCAGTGCCTGCCGGATTACGTGCTCGCCACGCTTCGAGAAGCGGCGCCGCTGTTCGATCGGCGACTCCGGGGATTCACCACGCCCGACGCGGTCCTCACCGGTGTGGAAACGCGCTCGTCCTCCCCGGTTCGGGTGAAGCGCGACGAGACGTTCCAGTCCAACCTCCGCGGGGTCTACCCGTGCGGTGAGGGCGCGGGCTACGCTGGCGGCATCATGTCGGCTGCGGTCGACGGCATGCGCTGCGCCGAGGCGGTGCTCGCCCGCTACTCCTGAGGCTCACCCGTCTTGCGCATCGTCTCGGGCATCTCCACGGCGACAACCCTACCCTCAGCGCACACGATGCCATCCACCGAGAGCGTGGAGGACACGATCGTCTTGCGCCCGCTCATCTCGGTGACGTGCGCGCGGACCTCGAGCACGCCGTCGATGGGAGTGGGCTTGCGGTAGTCCACCTGAAGCGAGGCGGTCACGTAGCGGGGCACGGGTTGCGTACCGGGCTCACGTCCATCCCTTCGGTACGCTGCAGCGGATGCGGTGGCAGTGCTGTGACAGTCGATGAGTGACGCGATGAGCCCGCCGTAGACGTAGCCCGGAGGGCCGGTGTGGTACGGCCGCGGCCGGAAGCGGCAGACGCCCTCGTCTCCCTCCCAGAAGCTCGTGATTCTCAGGCCGTCCTCGTTGAGCCGGCCGCAGCCGTAACAGTGGCTGAGCTCATCGGGGTAGTATTCCTGGAAGGCGATATCGGTCATGCTGGTCCTGCCTCTGGTCGGCTCCGATGAGGCCAGTGTACCGCCCGCCGCACAGAAGGTCCGACACAGGTGGGAGGCATCCCATGCCGCTCGAAGAGTACGCACGCAAACGTGACTTCAGTCGCACGCCCGAACCGGGAGCCGATGCCGTGGACGATGCGCACGCGAGTGCTCCGGCCGACGACTCGCCGCGACTCCGCTACGTAGTCCAGAAGCATGCGGCCTCCCAGCTCCATTACGACTTCCGTCTCGAATGGGACGGCGTGCTGCTCTCATGGGCGGTGCCCAAGGGCCCGAGTCTCGATCCTGCCGACAAGCGGCTCGCTGTACAGGTGGAGGACCACCCGTTGGACTATGCGGACTTCGAGGGCACGATCCCCGCGGAGGAGTACGGCGGCGGCACCGTGATGGTATGGGACCGCGGCACGTACACCCCCCGCGGCGACATAGGCGAGATGCACGCCGGGGGCAGCATCAAGATCGACCTCCAGGGCGAGAAGCTCGAGGGGGGCTTCGCGCTCGTGCGCATGAAGCGCCGCCCGGGTGAGACTCGCGACAACTGGCTGCTCATCAAGGAGCGCGACGACCACGTGCGCCCGCGCGACGCCTACGACGTGCTCGTTGAGCGGCCGGATTCGGTCGTCACGGGCCGCTCGATCGATGCCATCGCGGAGGGGTGAGGATGCGCTCCACACGCATGGCACTCGCGTTGCTCCTCCTGATCACCGGCGCTCTCGGCGGATGTGCGCCCGCAGTGGCACCGGCCTCTGCACCCGCTCCGTCACCAACCTCGGAAGGGGAGGACATGGCTACCATCTACCTCGCAGGCGGCTGCTTCTGGGGGCTGGAGAAGTACTTCTCGCTCGTGACCGGTGTGACTGCGACCGACGTCGGCTATGCCAACGGCACTACCGACTCTCCGAGCTACGAGGAGGTGTGTACCGGGCGGACCGGCCACGCCGAGACCGTGCGCGTCGAGTACGACCCCGCGGTGGCGCCGCTGCCGTTCCTGCTCGAGGTCTTCTACGAGGCGATCGATCCGGTGTCGGTCAACCGGCAGGGCAACGACATCGGCACGCAGTACCGCACCGGCATCTACTACGCCGATCCGGCGGAGCGTGCGGTCATCGACCGCTCGATCGCCGAGCTGCAGGAGCGCTACGACCGCCCGATCGCCATCGAGGTCGCACCGCTCGCCAACTACACGTCGGCCGAGAGCTACCACCAGGACTACCTCGTGGCGAACCCTGGCGGCTACTGCCACATCGGGCGCGCGGAGTTCGAGTTCGCCGAGAATGTACGGCCG